>JASHSC010000593.1 GCA_030036915.1 Terriglobia bacterium | reverse complement strand
CCCTGGTCGGCTTCCGAGTGCAAGGGGTTTTCACCAATAACGTAAAGCCCGCGAAGTTTGCCTTCCTCCATGGCGTTGAACATTCCGCTCAAGTGCCAGCCGCGCTTGGGGGGAATCGTTACACCCCACGCCCGCTCGAATTTGGCGCGCAGGTCATCGTTCTCCACATGTTGGAACCCGGGCAGGCGATCGGGAATGGCGCCCATATCCCCGCCTCCCTGAACGTTGTTCTGCCCGCGAAGGGGATTGAGTCCGGATCCATAGCGTCCCACATGTCCCGTAAGCAGCGCCAGATTAATCAAGGCGAACACGTTATCAACTGCATTGTGGTGTTCGGTAATTCCCAGCGTCCAGCAGAGCTGCGCACGGTCGGCGCGCGCGTAGGAATGAGCAAGCTGACGAATGACTTCCGCGGGCACGCCGGTGACCTTTTCCGCATGCTCCAAGCTGTAGGGCTCAACCGCCCGGCGATACTCCTCAAACCCCGTCGTGGCATGATCGATGAACCGCCGATTTTCGAGACCGGCGGCGATGATCTCACGCCCCACGGCATTCGCCAGGGCGATATCCGAGCCCACGTCGAGGCCCAGCCACACGTCCGCCCAGCGCGCCGAACTGGTGCGGCGGGGATCAACCACGAACAGCTTTGCGCCCTTGCGCACGCCCTTGAGGAGGTGGTGAAAAAAAATGGGATGAGTTTCGCGCGCGTTGGAGCCCCACAGAATGATGAGGTCTGTGTCCTCCATCTCGCGATACGAACTCGTTCCCCCTCCCGCTCCGAAGACCGTCGCCAGACCGGCGACGCTGGGGGCGTGTCAAGTGCGGTTGCAGCTATCGATGTTGTTGGTGCCCATGACGGAGCGCGCGAACTTCTGGGCAAGGAAATTCAGTTCATTCGTCGTTTTCGAACAACTGAACATTCCGAAACCCTGCTGTCCGTAACGCTCCTTCACGCTGCGAAGACTCTTCGCCGCTCGGCTCAGAGCCTCCTCCCAACTTGCGGCGCGAAGCTCACCATTTTCCCGAATCATGGGGGTGGTGAGCCGCGCCTTCATGGAATCAGCCATATTTCACTCCAAACTGCCGGAAAAACTTTCAATCCCGGGGCTTCATGAGATCATCGAGAGCAGGATGAGCCCCGAAACTCCCTGCTCAATGCGCCGAATCAGTATACAACCCATCGGTTTGCGCTTCAGCGCAAATCTGCTGAGCCATGCGGAGCAGTCCATGCGCTGAATTGCGAGTGGCCCTCAGGAAGATTCATAAACCAGGGCGCGGTCCGGGGAGACCGCCAGCCCGAGGCGCTCTTCCCCGCCATAGACGATGAACCGGCGGCCGCGAAGAAATCCCACCAGAGTCATTCCAAACTCGCGGGACATCTGAACCGCCAGGCTGGAAGCGGCGGAAACAGAGGCCAGGAGGGGAATTCCCGCCACCAGCGATTTCTGAATGATTTCGAATCCTCCCCGGCCGCTCGCCAGCAGCGCGCAATTGGAAAGAGGCAGAAGACCCTGCAACAACGCCCAGCCGATGAGTTTATCCACGGCGTTATGCCGACCCACGTCCTCCCTCAAGGCGAGGAGCTTGCCGGAGGAGTCGAACAGAGCGGCGGCATGGAGCCCTCCCGTGCTTCCAAAAAGCGTTTGGGCAGAACGTAGAGTTTCCGGCAAGCCGCACAGAACTTGAGGAGTGATTCGGAATTCCGGATTCGGCCGCGAAATCCCGGACGCATATACACCTTCCAGCGAGGTTTTGCCGCACAATCCACAACTCGAGTTGGAAAGGAAATTCCGCTTGGACTCCTGCGAGCGGGGAATGCCTTCGTTCTTTAGCGCCACCTGAACCACGCGGTGCTCCGCCCCCGGGCCGTCGCCCCATTCGAGGCTGACAATTTCCTCTCGGGACTTCACCATGCCTTCCGTGAACAGGAAGCCCGCCGCGAGCTCAAAATCGTCTCCGGGCGTTCGCATCGTGACAGTAAGAGGTTGCCCAGCCACCTGAATGAGCAGCGGCTCTTCACCCACCAGAAAGTCATTTTGGGCGCGAACAGACCCGTCATTCCATTCGGAAACCACGGCCGGTTGCATGGGGCGCGATGTGGAATATATTTCGCTCATTCGAGAGTCCTTTGGGAATCACCCGGGATCCCAAAAGGCATTCTCCCGAACCCGCGCGCAGATTGCAAGTGTGGCGGTCCTCCGATTTGCCGGCAGGGGGGAATTGGGGAGAAGCTCTGAAGCGAAACTCTACCCTACGCTCACGAATTAGCTTTCTACTTTCCCAGTGTAATCGTAAACGTGGGGTGGCAATTGGCAGCAGGATCGTTGGTGACGGATTGGTTGGCATCGCCCTTGCTAATTGTGAACTCCATCGGTGGCTTCTTCAACTTATCCGGCAGGCCCTCGATTCGCGCTTTTCCGTTGCTATCGGTGCCAATCTCGAGCTCCGTGTCGCGCTTGCTCATGAAGCCGTATTTCACGATGGTATGAATTTTGGCATCAAAAACCGGCTTATTGGAGGCATCGTTCACAACAAAGTCCGCTGTGCAAGGGCCCATGCTGGCGCTGACGGACGGGACATCAGCCGGAGTCGCACTTGGAGATTGAGCGCTCGCCGCACAAAGCAATATCGCGGCAAGAACCCAAAGGACCATTCTTCTGTTTGTGACGAGGCATGCAGCAGGCGCGGGAACTGAGAAGTGCCGAAAAGCGTTCATGGTTATTCTCCTGGGCGCAGCGAAGGATTAAAGGAGACCCCGGCCCCCAAGACCCCACGCTCTGTATGCATCGCGGTCAGACGCCGGACAATTTTAAGATTGATGTACCGCTCAGTATTCCCGTGCGGTCACGATTCCTGGTTGAGGCACAGGATATCGGCCGTTGGCATCGGCGATCAGCGGTGCGGCAGAATCCATGGTGAACTGCTCGATGCCCGGCGCCATGTCGAAGTCGCAATTCAGCATTTCATCGTAGGTTATTTCCTGTCCGGTGTGAGCGGCCATGCGGCCCATGCTCGAGACGAGGCTCGCTTCCACTCCGCGCTTCACCTCGTTATAAGGCTTGTCATCCCGGACGGCATCCACGAGGTCATTCCATTCGTTTTGGTACGGATTCTGCTCGTCCGGAGTGATCTTGGATTCCCAAATCAGGTGTGCTGTATCCACTTGGCCTTTGTAAAGCTTGGAAGGCAGTCCGCAATCACCGTGGCTGGAGGCGATTCCCATGCCCTTTGTGCCCTGCAGATAGCTGGAATAAATTTTGTCGCAGCCATCAATGCAGCGCCCGTCGAAGAAGAACTTCGTGCCATCGGCATAAGTGTATTCCACGGAGTAGGTATCGAAATTCTGATCGACGTAGGTCACTCCCTCTGGACTTTGACGGTAATGGCGTCCGCCCACGGCCTGGGCCTTTACCGGCCACTGGTTTTTCATCCATCCCAAGTGATCGATGATGTGGATGTAAAAATCATTGAAGCATCCGCCGCTGGCCCAGATGAAGCTGTGGAAGCGCTGCACCTGGTAGAGCAAGTCGGTGATGCCGTCAGGTTTGGGCAGAGAACGGAAATAACCTCCCGGACCGTCCATACGATACCCGCGTTGGAGGATGACTTCGCCAATCTGGCCGTCATGGACGCGCTTGGCCAGCTCCTGGAGCGCCCGGCTGTGCCGCGACATCAATCCCACGCCGACTTTAAGGTTTTTGGCGGAAGCTTGATCAGCAAGGTCGAACATCTTCTTGCTGGTGGGCCCGTCAGCAGTGAGGGGTTTTTCCATGAATACGTTCAGGCCCTTTTCGATGGCATAGGTGAAATGAACCCAGCGAAACGCCGGCGGTGTCGCAAAGATGGCGATATCGCCCGGTTTGAGACAATCCATGGCTTTCTTGTAAGCGTCGAAACCAATGAATTGACGCTCCGGCGGAACGTCCACTTGGCTGGCGTATTTGGCGTTCAAGTCGCCGTAGTCCTTTGCAAGCCGTGCCGGGAAAATGTCCGCCATGGCCACCAGCTTGATGGGGCCGCGCTTGACGGAAAGGGCGTTCGCCGCCGCCCCACCGCCGCGTCCGCCGCAACCAATCAGCACGATCTGGATCATGTCACTGCCGGCAGCGTGGACGGCAGGAATTGCCACATTGGCCAAGGCTGAAGCCGCGGCCAGCTTGCCCGTCGTTTGCATGAATTTACGTCGAGTTGTTAAGATTTGAGAATTCATCGATGTCGTGTCCCCCAAAAAAGTATTATGATTTCTTCACACGCCGTCAAACATTTCCATCGAGCGCGCTACGTAATTCTAGCGCCGGTTTCCCCATCGTCAAGAGTAATCTTGCTCCACGAAAAGACCCCAATACCCGCCAATTCGAGAACGCGAGGTGGCCTTCGAGCGGTCCCCAAGGGGTATGATTCCGCAGGAGTATAAACGGTGGGTCGGGGCAACGTCCTGCCCCGAAAAGCCGCAAAGCCTTCCAAATTTTACCCAGAGTCACTTCTACTCGATATCGCTGCCACATTGTGATAAAGTAAACAGTGTAGACACAATTTCTGCTGCTCCGCCGGGAACCTTGAGCCGGCGGCAATGTGCTTGGGAGTAAGGGAATGAGCCAAGCTCCGGAAGCCAATCGCGCGCCCGTAACATCGACAAGGGCCTCGCTGCGTGAGGTGGAGCATCGACGTAGCGAACGCTTGTTGATCACCGTTCCGATTCGAGTGGAGGGCGTGGACCGGGATGGCGAAAAATTCAGCGAAGAAACCCGAACCATCGTCATAAATCGCCAAGGAGCGCGGATTTATCTGAAGCGCCTGGTGACCGCCGGAGCGAGCTTGCTGATCTCCACCCATGGCGCTCGTCATAGCGCCAAGTTCCGAATCGTGGGACCGACTCAGCCCCCTTCCGGAGAAGGCGGCGAGTGGGGGGTTGAGTGCCTGGAGCAGAACTGCAACATTTGGGGAATCGGATTTCCCCCGCCGTCATCCGTGGAAGGCGGTTGCACGGCACTGCTGGAATGCCGGCGGTGCCATGCCGTGAAGCTCAGCCCACTCTCCATGGTGGAGCACGATGTTCTCGGAACGTCCGGCTTGTTGGTGAAGGATTGCGAATCCTGCGGGCGACTGACCTCATGGGGGTACAAAGAGCCCTCCGTGCCCCTTCCCACCGACGACACGGCTGACAATGTGGCGACCCCGGAGCCCGCCACCGATTCACGGAGCGGAGCATCCAAACGGAACCACAATCGGGTAGCCCTCCAATTGCCCATACGCCTGCGCAGCTTTTCCGGAGGGGAAGAATTCATCCGCACTGAGAACGTCTCGCGCGGGGGCGTATGCTTTATTTCCGATCGCAGCTACGAAATTGGCGAAGTCATCCTCGTCACCTGTCCTTACGAGAAGAACGGTCAAAACATTGAAGTTCGCGGGCAAGTGGTGCGCCGCCGCGAAATGCACGGCACCGGACGCAAGATATATGGCGTTTCATACGAGCGCTAACCTCCCTAGTTTCAACTCCATTTTCTTCGTGCAGGAACAATAACACCCGTTCATTCCTCATCCGCTCGCCATCGGGCCCAGGGCTGTGCCTTCGTGCTTAAGATTGTCACCAAATCACCGATAAGAAAAAAGGCGATCGAATTGCTCAGACGTTCAGATAGACCCGCTGAGGGGGACGCTGTGGACTTCGCAATGACGCCAGGGGGGTTACTTGTTCACTCGTGT
>JASHSC010000592.1 GCA_030036915.1 Terriglobia bacterium | reverse complement strand
ATCTTGCCCGGTGGCATGGGCTTCCAGCCCATCTCTGGAGTTTCTACATTTCCTCTTAGATCTGCCTCCCATCTGTTCCTGCCGTAGCGACCCGCCGGTGCCGTATGCGACTATACGTCCACATGCCCTGTGCTCGGTATACAGTACGCCGTTGATCGCGGGTAATCGGTGGCAGCCGGACCGTCGGTCGTCCGCGGCAACTTCCGAGTAGGGTGTTATCTGGGAGCTTCTGCGATCGATTCACAAAGCCGACTTATATACCCACTATGCCTTTCACAGAAATGCTCACAACTCGTGTTCTTGTTAGCAACCACTGCTGAGAGGGAGCACACCGTTTCCATGAGGTGTGCGGGAAAGCAGCCCAGCGGCAACAACAAGGTTCAGTACCCCAAATGCTGTAGGGCCATCTGCGCGGTCCGATTGAGTTCCGCCTTCGTTGAACCATTGGCTGCCTGGATGGATAGACCGGCGATTATCGTCGACAGATACCGGGCGTAGTCGTCCACATTGATGCCCTTCGGCAACTCTCCGTTCTTCCGCGCTTTTAGAAGGCGCTGCCTTAGAGCGACTTGATTCTGTTTCCGAATCTCCGTCATGAGATCTCTGGCCGGCGTAGCGTCCAGGCTGCAGCCCACCGCCCCCGCCAGCGTCATGCAGGTCGGCGGATGGCCGGGCGTGGTGAGGAACGCAACCGTGTTTGAAAAGAGCGCACGAATGAACTTTTCGAGTGTCGGTTCCTCCAGGGCCTTACCTGCGTAGATCGCTCGCTTTTCCATATAGCGCTTTACCGCGAGCTGGAACAAGGCGTGTTTATCGCCGAAGGCCGCGTAGATGCTTGACGGATTTAGACCCATCGCTTGCGTAAGGTCGGCCATCGAAGTGCCCTCATAGCCTCGCTCCCAAAAGAGGAGCATTGCAGCTTCCAGTGCCGCGTCTTTATCGAAGTTGATCGGTCGTCCCGTCTTTCCGTTCCCTGTTTTCATGCGTTTGCCTGCCACTTCCTATTAGACTCAAAAATCTTGTAACCGATGCACCTCTCGCGACATCTGTAATGAGTGTTACAGATTACCGGGGATCACGCAAGGTTGAAATCCGGTGAAATGGCAATTTTAATTCGTGAAGGGAGAAGTTATGGGAAAACTTGATGGTAAGGTTGCAGTCATCACGGGTGGATCGAGCGGCATGGCGCTGGCGAGTGCCAAGCGGTTCGTTGAAGAAGGCGCCTATGTTTTCATCACGGGCCGGAGGCAGGAGGCGCTCGACGAGGCCGTCAAGCTGATTGGCCGGAATGTGACCGGCGTGCGCGGCGACGCGGCCAATCTCGACGACCTCGACCGCCTGTTCGAAACAGTCAAACGGGAAAAGGGCAAGATCGACGTCCTATTCGCGAGCGCCGGCAGGGGCGAAGCCCTCAAACTGGGCGAGATTACCGAGCAGCATTTCGATGCGGCCTTCGGCCTGAATACCCGCGGCACGCTGTTTACGGTTCAGAAGGCGTTGCCGCTGTTCAACGATGGCGGATCGATCTTCATGACCGGGTCGGTTGCTTCGGTGAAAGGTTTTCCTGGTTTCGGCGTGTATTCGGCGAGCAAGGCGGCATTGCGCTCATTCGCACGCACGTGGCTCAACGAACTGAAGGGCAGGAATATCCGGGTGAACGTGCTGAGCCCGGGGCCGATCGCCACACCGATGCAGGACCAAGTTCTCAACGACGAGGCAAAGCAGATGTTCGGATCCCTGATCCCGCGAGGAAAGATGGGTCGTCCTGTGGAAATTGCGACGGCCGCGCTGTTTCTTGCTTCAGACGATTCGAGCTTCGTGAATGGGGTGGAGTTGTCCGTTGACGGCGGCATGTCGGCAATCTGAATCGGCGGGTCTCGGTGAGTGCATAATCGCCGGGTCGCTTACCGGCCTATTCTACGTGCGACGCCTGCGTTTCTCACCAGCCTGGGGTCGCACGAGATAGGCAGTATTTATGATTCCCGTGTGGTCGGTCACACGGAAGTTGGTCCACATTATCGCCGACTACCCCTCGCTGGTCGCCTAGCGTTTACTGACCGCCCAGGCCAGCATCCGGTCTGCCACCGAGGGGGAACTTGTGCCGGTGTTACAATTGAGGCGAGCGGGACTCTTTCATGCATCGTCGGCCTGGCTTGTATACGCGTTGGTCGCAGGAAGTGCGGCGCCGCGGGTTCTTTCGCGCCGGGCAGCGCGTGGGGGCGGCGGTTTCGGGCGGTCCGGATTCGGTTTTGCTCCTGCACTTCATGGAAGCGTTGGCGCGCGAACTGGGGCTCACGCTGGCTGTCGTGCACTTCAACCACCGGTTGCGCGGGGCGGAATCCGAAGGTGACGAAGCCTTGGTGCGCGGGCTGGCCAAATCGCTGGGAGTGGATTACCTGCGGAGCGAAGCGGACGCGGGCCGCGAGGCGCGAGGGCGCCGCGGCAATCTGGAGGCGGTGGCGCGCGACTTGCGTTACCACTACTTCTTCTCGCTGGTTGAGCAGGGCCGCCTGGATTGCGTCGCCACGGCGCACACCGCCAACGACCAGGCGGAAACCGTGCTCATGCGCTTGTTGCGCGGCTCGGGAACACGCGGCCTGGGCGGAATCTATCCGGTGCTCGAAGGTATAGTCGTCCGTCCGTTCCTCAGCCTGACGCGTGACGAGGTGATGCGGGAGATTGCTGCGCGCGGGCTCGCCTATCGAG
>JASHSC010000591.1 GCA_030036915.1 Terriglobia bacterium | reverse complement strand
CCGGGGGGGCGGAGGCGGCCATAACTCCTCTCTCCGTGGGAGGATTTGCCTCCATGCGCGCGCTTTCCACCCGTAATTCGGAGCCCGAGAAGGCCAGCCGCCCGTTTGATAGGGACCGCGACGGTTTTGTGATTGGCGAAGGCTCGGGAATGCTCATTCTGGAGGGCCTGGATTTCGCTCTCAAGCGCGGCGCGCCGATTCTGGCTGAAATCGTGGGCTACGGCATGTCCGGCGACGCGTTTCACATTACTCAACCGGACGAAAATGCCGACGGAGCCGTGCGTGCCATGCGCGCCACCCTCGCCGACGCTAAAATTCTTCCCGAACAAGTCAGTTACATCAACGCCCACGGCACCTCAACGCCCTATAACGACCGCCTGGAAACCATGGCCATCAAGAAAGTCTTTGGCGACCACGCTTACAGGATTCCCGTAAGCTCCACCAAATCGATGACCGGCCACCTTCTGGGCGGCGCAGGCGGGCTTGAGGCAGGCATCACTGTTCTCGCCTTGCGGGATCAGGTTATCCCTCCCACCATCAATCTCGACAACCCCGACCCTGACTGCGACCTCGATTATGTTCCCAACCATGCCCGCAAAGCGGAAATGGAGTACGCGCTCTCCAACTCCTTCGGCTTTGGGGGCACCAACGCCGCGCTGCTGCTGAAGCGGTATGCGGCATAGCCGAAAAACTTCTGTCAATACGATTACGAGAGGAAGTGCTGCATGGCGCAAAAGAAAAAAAGCTCACGCCGCAAGGCAGCGAATAAGGCGCGCGCGGAGGGGGCGGGAATGCTTAAGCCCGGCGTCGAAGCGCCCGATTTTTCCCTGCACGTCACCTCCGACCAGATCCTTTCACTGCGCGACCTGCGCGGCCGCCCGGTGATTCTGGCGTTTTATCCCGCCGATTTCAGCCCGGTGTGCGGGGATCAGATGGCCCTGTACAACGAGATTCTTCCTGAATTCAGCAAATTCAATGCGGAGTTGATGGGCATTTCCGTGGACGGCGCCTGGTGCCATCAGGCCTTTGCGGAAGCTCGACACCTGCACTTCCCTCTGCTCGCGGACTTTGAGCCCAAAGGGGCGGTGGCTCGCAAATACGGTGTGTACCGAAGCGCCGATGGGATTTGCGAGCGCGCCCTCTTCGTGATCGACAAGAAAGGCGTCATCGCCTGGAGTTTTTGCTCGCCCATTGCCGTCAATCCCGGCGCAGATGGCATTTTGGAAGCCCTGGAAAAACTATCCAAATAGGAGAAACCCGTGGCCACGCTCAAAGTTCCTGTCACCTCCGGAGACCACGCGCAAGGAAAAGCGAATGCTGCCGCAACCCTGGTGGAATACGGCGACTACGAATGCCCTCATTGCGGGCACGCCTATCCCATCGTCAGACAACTTCAGGAGCATTTTGGAGGCAAGCTGCGTGTGGTCTACAGGAATTTCCCTTTGCGGGAGTTGCACCCGAATGCCGAGTCAGCAGCGGAGTCGGCGGAATTCGCGGCCGCGCAGGGGAAATTCTGGGAGATGCACGACCTGCTGTTTGAAAATCAAGAGCAGTTGGGCGGATCACTCTACCTGGCGCTCGCGCAGGAGCTGGAGCTTTCTCCACAGGCCCTCGTCAAGGCGCTGGAGACTGAGGAATTCGCCGACAAGGTGGCAGCCGACTTCAAGGGCGGCGTGCGCAGCGGCGTAAACGGCACTCCGACGTTTTTCATTAACGGCCAAAGACACGACGCGCCATTTGATTTCGACTTTCTGACGGCTGCCATCGAAAAGGCCATGAGACCAGCAAAGAAAACCGCACGCAAAAAACCCTCCTGAAACGTGGCCCGGCCATCCTCGCCGTGCGCACGGGCGGGAAGCCCATGCCATCGCAGGGAAGATGCCCGCGCCACCCGACGCATTCATCAATTGGTGAATCGAACCGCAACGTCACGCTCGGCTGAGCGGCCGTGGTCGTCAACGACGCGAAGAGCGTGGATGCCGTCCACGGCCGGCGACCAGGGGATGGCGCCGCGGGTTACTGTGGACTTGGCAATCAGCGCCGCGCCGTCAAACCAGAAGACACTGCCCACATCCGCTTCCGTGATGGCTTCCAGCGGAATGGTTTCTTCGCCGGAGCTGCGGCGCAGGGTGTAAGTCACGCCACGCAGCGGCATAGCGATTCTCGGCGCGCCGCGAGTGTCGTCCGAAGCGCAATCCGGGAGGGTGGGAGCTTTGCGGCGAGGCATGCCCGCTTCGCGAAAGAGCTTCATCATGTCGGAGGACCAGAATTCAAAAACCTCCTCCCGGGTTGTGTTTGGGTCATAGGGAGGGCACGCGGGCAGTCCGGTCGAGATATCGAGAGTCACGGCGCGGTGCAATTGACTGACCTTGATGGGCGATTTGCCGGGGATGTACCAGGTCTCAATGGTGTCCGGGCAATACTTATTGGGCAAATCCCCGCTCTCCGTGCACACCGCCACGCGACTCACTCCGGAAGGAGGCACCTGCGGCGGAATAGCTTCGCCGGGACGCTCCAGATTGAGCGCGTCAACGATGCGGAAAAACAACGGAGCGGCGGCTTCGATGCCGACGAAGCTGGGATTGCCCTCCGCCTGAAAGTCGCCGATCCAGACCACCAGAATGTACGGCCCCACAATGCCCGCCGACCACGCATCCCGGAATCCCCAGGAAGTCCCGGTCTTCCACGCCACAGGCCAGCGGTTGGGCGGGGCGAGTGAACTGTCTTCGCCGGGCCGGGGATTGTGGCCGAGCATGTCGACGGTAATGAAGCTCGCCTCTGGGCTGAGCAGGCGTACATCTTCGCCCTGCGGCTCCGTCCGAAGCGTGCGGAGCGGCCGCATGACGCCGTGATTGGCCAGCATGGCGTACAGTCCGGCGAGTTCTTCCATCGTCACTTCGCCCCCACCCAGTGCCAGCGCCAGCCCATAATACGATTCGGGCTTCATGCCGCTCACTCCGGCGCTTTGCAAAAACTGGTAGAGGTCGGGTTGGCGAAGCTGCGTGGCCACCCAGACCGCCGGAATGTTGCGGCTACGAATGAGGGCGTACTGTGCGGGAATGGGGCCCATAAAACTGCCATCGAAATTCTCAGGGGTGAAGGGGCCGAAGGAGGTTGGCTCATCGCGAAGGATGGTGCGGGGGTGAAGCACGCCTTGGTCCAGGGCGAGGGCGTAGATGAATGGTTTCAGCGTGGAACCCGGTGAACGCTTGGTGAGCACGCCGTTGATTTGCCCGTGAATCCCCTGGTTTGAGTAATCGGCCGAGCCCACCCAGGCTTTCACGGTCATATCCCGGTAGTCCACCAGGAGCGTTGCCGCGTTGTTGACGCCGCGGTCGCCAAATTGATTCAAGTAGCGCTGGATTTGGCATTCCACGAGGCGCTGGAGGTCCGCGTCCAGCGTGGTAACGAGAGGGCCAGGAACGCCGGGATTGGCTGCGAGGATGGCATCGGTGAAATGCGGGGCGTGCAGGGGCAGGCCGGCATCGCCACTCGCCAGGACCGGAAGCTCAAGCTCGCGGCGTTCGGAATCCGTCGGATGATATTTGTTGATCCAATAATTCGCAAGGCGTGAGCGCGCGGATAAGAGGCGGGATGGCAGGAGTCCGTGCCCGGCGCGCGCTGCCGGATGCTGAGGAATCACCGCCAGGGTTATCGCTTCACCCAAATCGATTTGCGACGGCGGCTGGCCGAAATAGATGCGGCTGGCCGCACCGACCCCCTGAATGTTGCCGCCGAAGGGCACCAGGTTCAGGTAGGCTTCCAGTATGCTGCCCTTCGAATACCGCGCTTCCAGCCAAAGCGCCGCCAGCGATTGCTTGATCTTGCCCTCAGGGGTTTTGGTGTTCATTCGATAAATCAACCGCGCGAGCTGCATGGTGAGGGTGGAGCCGCCCTGGCGCCTCCTGCCTCGCCACGTTTTGAAGGCGGCGCGAGCAAGCGAAAACGGGTTCACGCCCGGGTGCCAGTAAAACCAACGGTCTTCCTTGGTTTGGAACGCGCTGACCAGCGCTGGCGACATTTGGTCAAGGGGAGTCCAAATGCGAAACTGGCCGTCGGCGGCAAGGGTCGTGCGCAGAAGTTCGCCATCCGCCGACCAGAGGGTGGTGGATTGCGGAGCTTTGTCACGAAGTGGTTGCGAAGGGTAGAGGCGAATCAACAGAAGAATTGCAGGCACGCCAGCAATCCCCACCCATTTTACGATGCGTCGAGTCATGGCTTCACAATTTGCAGGCTGGATGCCTGGCTCATGCCGGTAACCTGCCGGTTGTACATTCCCTCTGCGAAGGCGGGCGGCACCTGGAACACACCTTCGTTGGTGGCTCTCACTTTGTAGACATAAGTTTGCGCGGAACTTCGGGCGTCGCCGTAGATGATGACGCGGTCATCGCGTCGGTCGACGTAGTATGGCGACCAGTCCGTGCCCGGCCCGAGTTGGCGGTCGAGCGTAGGCTCGACTCCACCCGGCAAAATATCCACCAACGCCACCTGGCTGAGGAATTGCTCGTTGGTACTCCTGATCCGCACGCGCACCCAGAATTCATCGCCGAGCTTCACCTGCGTGGTCACGTTGCCGTTCGCATCGAGAAATTCATGAATCACTTCCAGGCCCTGGTTGACCTCCGATGCGGGTGGGTTCCGATCGAACCCGGACTCGCTGACGGAATAGTAGGCTGCGATTGAGCCTTCACGCGTGAACTGGATATTCGTCGCTCCCACCGGGATGCTCACGTGGGAAGTTGCCTGCTCGGCTTTTCCCCCAATCACGATGCCCAGTTTCACGTTCGGGGCCGCGGCCTTGGCGTAGGCATCGAGGGCCAGCAGCGTGTAAGCCGCCGAGAGCGAACTCACTTTGTTGCCGCTGATGGCGTCGCCCATGCTTTCCAGCGCGGCATTAGGGACGCTGCCGATGCGCTCGGGGAAATGGCGCGCCAACAGGTAGATCAATTGTGCGTCATGTACCACCGGATCGTAATAAACGTCGTCCATTGCCGGAGGATTTTGCGGCGACCAGGGAACCTTGGCGATAATGCGGTCGGCGTCGGCGTTGCGCTGCATCAGCTGATAGGTTGAGGCGAGGTAAGCGGCGGCGAGGTCCGTGGACCACGTCTGCGCCTCGCGGTGGGAAAGCTCCTGCTCAACGTTGGAAATCGCCGCGGCGGGCTTCAATCCCTGGCGCGCTAACAGATAAACGGCGTAGGCGCGCAACCGGCCCGCTTCAAGATTCGGCGCGGGAGAGGAGGCAAAGCGCGTGAGCCAATCATCAAGACTCGCCAACATTTCCAGCGGAATTTTTTGCCCGCGGTCGCGCGCTTCAATCAAAAAGTGTGCGGCGTACACGGTGGGAAATTCCGCCGTCTGGGGGGACGAGGTCCAAAGGCCAAAGCCTCCGGATTCGTTCTCGCGACCCTGCAAGGTAGACAGCGTTCCTGCGATCGGGTTGGTGTCCTTCGTCTTCACCACGCCGAATTCCGGCCGCGAAGCAAGCAGCAGCGCGGCGAATCCTTTGCTCACCACTTGTTCCGTGCAGGGATAAGGATATGCGTCAAGGTAAGCAATCAGGCCCTCGCCCCAAACGAGAGGAAGTGTAGAAACGGAAGCCTCTACCGAGCGCTTCTCCGGGTATAGATCGCGCTTAAGAGCCACGGTGGTGCTCCCACTATCGAAGCGGCCCAGAGCGAGCGTCGTGCGGTAAGCGGTGATGGGCCGCACACTGACACTTTCATCGATGTGGGCTTCCGAGCGCCCGCGGCTGGCAGTGAACTTCAGCGTCGCCGGCCCCAGAATCGGATTTGCCTTCAAGTGGAACTCGGCCACGCCTTCCCGCTTCCCGGCAATCTCCAGGTCCGTTGCCGCTTCGCTAGTCAAAGTGAGCTCCCGCGATACCTGGAGCTGCACGTGGATGGGCTGATCGCCGTTAAGGTTGTTGAACACCCCCACACTCACACTGAACTCATCGCTCGGAGCGACCATGGCAGGCACGTTGGGCGTCAATACGAAATCGCCTTTTACTTCAGTGTCCGCTTCGCTCACTCCGGCGCGGCGCGGATTCACGGCCACGGCCAGAATGCGCAACCGGCCGTTGAAATAGTCGGGCACTGCATAGTGCAGCTCGCGCCCTTGCGGCCCGGCATCGATAATCCCGGACCACCATGCCACGGGCGGCTTGTGCTGTCGGCTGAAAGGATTCAGGTGGCGCGCGAAGTCACCACCCATATCGCCGCCGGGAGCGGCCAGCGCGAGAAAGCGTTGGAATTCCGGCAGGATCAAATCGAGAATCTGCGTGGTTTCCACCTGAAGCATGCGCTTCTGGAAGAAGAACCCGAGAGGATTGGGATTGGTGTAGCGCGCCACCTGAAGGATTCCTTCATCCACGGCAAACACCACAACTCGTGAGGCTTCCGCAGGGGCCACGTGAATGGTGAGAACATTCCCGGGCTTCACCTGGCGCGCTGATGAGAGCTCCATCTGTTCGGTGCGCGCGGAGAGGTTGGCGGCAAAGGGCGCAACTCCATAGGAAAGCGGGCTCATGAAGATTTCATCGGAAGAAGGATCGCGCAGGAATTCCACGGTTACGTAACCGTTGCCCTCAAAATCCGGCGGCAAGGTGACGCGCTGCACGGAGCTGGTGGTGGCGCTGCGAAACCACTGGTGCAGGAAGACATGGTCGCGCTCCACGGTGATGAGCCCGGCGCCGGCGTAGGGCGCGCGGATGCTGACGTTGATGGTGTCGCCGCTGGAGTAGGCGGGCTTGTCGAGCTGGATTTGTAGCTCGGCGTTGCGGTCGAGGGAGCGCGAAATGTTGGCCTCGCCCGCCACGCTGTAACTCAGCCGGTTGAGCTCCTCGCCGGCCGCGTTGCGCAATACCAGCACGAAATCGCCGGGCTCCTGCGTGGGTAGCGGGAAGCTGGTTCCACCTGCGGCGATCTGCACGTTGCGCGAGTTGCGCACGATATCCTTCAAGCGCGAGATGTATTGATAGGTTCCGTCGGGTTGCTGGGTGAGCACGGAGACATATTTCTGCTGCACCCATTCGAGCTTCAACTGTGTGGCGGCAACGGGCGCAAGCTGCTGGTTCACAGCGAGCCAATGCGCCGACCGCGCGGACGCGCGCGAGACAAAGCTCAAATCGCCGTCGGGCTTTACACCCACCAGGTACGGAGCCGCGGAGACAATGGCAGAGTTTTGCGCGGCGACGCTCCGCCCCCCCTCTGCCTCAAACACGCGCGCCAGAACGTTCAGCCGGTAAGCCCGGCCCGCGAATCGGGTGAGGTTCAGATTCAGCTCGGCGTTGCCCTTATCGTCGGTTATGGTTGCGGCCAGATCTTCGTGGTAGGGCTCTTTCACCACTTCGCCGATCTGGAAGCGATAGTCGGGATACTTTTCGTAGTGCGGCAGAACGGGAGAGAGGTTGAGCTCGCCCTCCACCCGGCGATTGCCGGCGGGCTCGCCGAACAATTGCATGGCGTTGACGCTCGCCTTGACGTCGTTGGGCGTCAGCCAGCCCGGAAAGTTGCGGTCTGAGAGGTCGAGCCGCACCTTCATGCGGTCGGGCTCAAATTCCTGCACGTTGAACGATACGCTGCCCAGCATCTCGCGTTGCTTATCATCCTTGGGCAGCCAGGCAACGGCCTGATAGGTTCCGGTGGGCGATTCGGGCTGGGTGGCGAAGGTGACTTCGTCGAAGGCGGTTTCCGTGAGCTTGATTTTGTCACGTCGCACCACATTCCCGCGCGGATCACTGATTTCGACATCGACGGAGAGCCCGGTAAGCGATGATTTCCAATCGGCCGTGCGCGCCATCATGCCGAGGTGCGTGGTCTCTCCGGGCCGGTAGATTCCGCGGTCAGTAAAAAGATAGGCGGAGAGCTGTTTCGGCGATGTCGCGTTCTCCACTCCACCGGTCTCGAAGCGCGAGAGATCGAGATTTCGCCCGTTCGCGCGCAGAGGCAGGAAGGAAAAGTCCGCGTCTTTTTCCACGAGAATCAGCAGTGGAGCCTTTTCGCGCCGCAGGGCGGGAAGTTTGGCGAAATGCGCGAGGCCCGTGGCGTCCGTCGTAGAGGCGGCCACGGGCTCGCCGTTGCGTCCGTCAATTTCCACGCGCGCGCCGCCCACGGGCTCGCCGCGATGGAGCGATTGCACGAAGACGTCGCGGCTGCCGTCAT
>JASHSC010000590.1 GCA_030036915.1 Terriglobia bacterium | reverse complement strand
CTGCTGGAGTTCACCTTTGAGCAGCACCCCGGCGTTGTGGACTCGGTGGATAAGGAAGTGCCGCCGGGGGCTGAGATTTCGGGAATTCCGGTGCATCTGGAGGTCCGCACTTGCCATTTCGTTTTCACTCATCCGCGCAGCACGAAGAAACTCGTTCCTGTGGCCTTGCGCGCTTATGACGGCGACTGGCACGCGGGTGTGGACGTCTACAAAGAATGGCGCGCGACGTGGTTCAAGCCTGCGCATTTGCCCGCTTGGGTGGAGGATGTGCACTCCTGGCTGCAATTGCAGGTGAACACGCCGGAAGAGGACTACAGCATTCCCTACCGCAACCTGATGCCCTACATCGAGGAGTGCGCGAGGAACGGCGTGCGGGCGATTCAATTGGTGGGTTGGAATCGTGGCGGGCAGGATCGCGGCGACCCTTCGCAAGACACGGATCCAGGCCTCGGGGCATGGCAGGAACTACATGACGCGATTGCGCGCGCCCAGGCCATGGGCGTGAAGATCATCCTGTTCGGCAAATTGAATTGGGCCGACTTGACCACCGAATGGTACAAAAAAGAGCTCTACAAATACGAGTGCATCGACCCTTACGGAATTCCCTATCAGCACGGCGGGTACAGTTACCTCACGCCAACGCAGCTCGCGGGAATCAACAACCGGCGGCGCGCGGTGATGGATTTTCTGTGTCCCGCCTACCGCGATATCGCCACGCACGAGTTTGAGAAGCTGCTCGCGCTGGGCGCGCCGGGCTGGCTATTTGATGAAGTGTGCCACCATGGGCCGGTGGAATATAACTTCAGCCCCAATCATGGCTACGCGCCGCCGGGATACATTTATAACGGGGATATGCCCTTTGTCCGGCAACTGCGCGCCGCAGCCGACAAGGTGAATCCGGACTTTTTATTTTGCGGCGAGGGACCGCAGGACTGGCTGCTTCAGTACTACCCGCTCTCCTACTTCCGCATCAACGCAGGATCGCGCGCCGTGTGCCGGTATATCGATTCTCACGCTCCGCTGATGGTGTCTGTCACGGGATTCGACGACCGCGAAAAGCTCAACATGCTGCTGCTCTATCGCTACATCATCAGTTACGAGCCTTACAACTTCAAAGGTCATCTCACCGATTTTCCATTGACGCTTGCCTACGGGCAGAAAATCGATGCCTTGCGCCGCCGGTACAAAGCTTGGCTGTGGGATGCGGAGTTTCGCGACACGCTGGGAGTCGAGGTGAGCGCGGATGGAGCGCATCGCTATTCGGTGTTCATTGGCACGGACGGCAAACGCGCCGTGGTGGTGGTGAACACCGAATCGACGAAGGAAATTTCGGCCACAGTGCGATTGCCCAACCCGGGGCGGCTGGTGGTGGCAACCCCCGAGGACCCGGACGCAGCGCCCGCCCCCGCCGAATTGCAGATTCCCGCCCGCTCGGCAGCCGTGCTCATGGAGCAGTGAGGCAGCGTCATTCGAGTGCTTCCGGAGCCGCGGCATGAAGTGACTAATTTGTTGGGAGATCCCCCGGCTTCGCCGGGGTGGCAGCCTGAGTTTGATAGTTCCGGTAATCAGTAAGTCGTGGGGATTTATCGTTTCGAATGAACCCCTCAACTCCTCTCCTTCTCTTCCCTCTCCCCGGGGAGAGGGAAAATCTTTCAGCGCGCAAGCGCGCAAAAGGTGTTTTCCCTTTCCGAGGGGAGAGGGTGGCCGACGGAGGAGGTCGGGTGAGGGGTCACTTTCAAGCCATTTTGAGGGCCATGCATTTTAAAGTTCCCAGCTCTGTCGGGGGATACCTACCGGTACGCCGCAAAAAAGTCCATCTGCTGTCCGCGCTCGGCGGCCAAGCGGTCGAGCGATTGTTCCGCCGTCAGGCCTTCGTGAACGATGCCGCACACTGCGGCGGCAACCGCGCGCGGGTCGTCCATCTGCACGTAGGTCACATTCCGGCCCACCATCACGCCACGAACGTTGGCGGCGGCCC
The DNA here is from genome assembly GCA_030036915.1 of Terriglobia bacterium. Lineage (GTDB taxonomy): Bacteria > Acidobacteriota > Terriglobia > UBA7540 > UBA7540 > Bog-366. Next base: position 3,427 of record JASHSC010000590.1, on the reverse strand, counting down.
GCATGCCGGCGGCAAAATCATTCAGCGTGGAGACGGGGTTCTCACGCGGCGGCCCGCCGAGCATCAGAATGGGGAGGGTTGTTGCCCTCGCCACGCGCTCGTACCCCTCGACGTAAGGAATTTTCAGGAACGTGCGCGCCGCGGATTCTCCCATGGCGGCCGCCGCTCCCACGTCGCGCACCAGGGTCTCAAGATTCTTCACGATTTCGTAGCCGCCCCCCGGCTTTCTTTGCACGCTCATGGGCTCAAGAAACGAATACAGGCCCTCGCGGTAAAGCTCCGTCATCGCCTGCGCGCAGTCGCTGATCGACTTGATGGTTCGCTCGTCTTCAGGATCGAGCCGGTACATCAGCTTTCCACCGTCGAAGTTCAGGCGCTTGAGCTGCCGGGCGGTGAAGCACGTGAAGCGGTCGTCTATTTCGCCCACCACACCCGCGTGCCCGCCGCGATTCATGCACCCAATCAGCACTTTGCCGTCGATCAAAGAGGGGCCGCCGGCTTGCCGCACCAGCGCGTTGACGATCAGGACGTCCTCCATGAAATCTGTGGTGCTCATGATTCCGTCGCAGCCCGGCGTGGTGAGCACGCGCAGCGCTCGGGCCAGGTAGCTGTGGCGGTCGCCCATGCCCAGGGGGTCGCCGGGCAAGTTCGTTACCCTGCGCCCGGGGTGATCCGTGGCCACCACCACCAATTTTCCGTCCAGAGCGAGGCGCGGCCGCCGGCGCCGGCCCGTCGCCTCCCTCACGAGCGTCTCGGGATCGTTCACGCGGACATCGGTGATGGCCTCAAATAGTTTCTGCGGGAGAAATTCCTCGGGACGAAAACAATAGGTCCCCAAAGTGTAGGATGCCGATGACATGTGAATTCAATCCTCCTCCCTTTGGTATAATAAACCCTGAAAGGTGTTTTTGAGACTGCTATGAGTATTAAAACCAACCAACTGGAAATCAGCGAAGTTGCCCGGACCGAAAATTCCGTTGCCTTTACCAAGCCTCCGATTGTGGGAGTTATTTTCCTCGGCCGCAAGCGCCCCGGCTTTGACATGGAATGGGGCCGGCAGATGGAGGAACGCGTTCGCGCCAGCCTGCGGCACTCAGCGTTCACGATCTTCGAGCCATCCGAAAAGGCCGTTGATGACGCTTCCCTCCGCCGGGTTTTCGAGGCATGCCAGGAAAAACACGCCGAGGTGATCGTTCTGTTGCAGACCACCATGGGAGACGGCCGTCTGGCTCCAACCGTGGCGCAGCTCTGGCCGGACCCGCCGGTGCTTTGGGCGACACCGGAAAATCCCGTGGGCGACATGATCAGTTCCTGCTCGCTGGTGGGAACGCACGCGTGGGCGTCAACGCTGGCGCAAATGGGGCACACGTTTGAGATCGTTTATGGCCACCCCGATGCGGCCGAGACGCAGCAGCGATTTGCCGAGGCCGTGCGCTTGGCGACCACCGTGCGCCGATTGCGCTTCGTGCGCCTGGGAGTGGTGGGAGGGCAAGCGCCCGGCTATTTTGCCATGGGCGCCGACCCCTTCACCGTTCACCAGGGACTGGGGGTTCAGCTCCAGACTTACAGCCTCATCGAATTCGAAAACATGGTTCACGGTTTTGGCGACGACGCTGTGGCGGCCGACGTGGCCAAGGTCAAGGCGCTGGGCATTCCCCACAAAGACACGACGGACGGCGATCTGCCCATGGCTTCTCGGCTCTATCTGGCCATGAAAGCATTCCTGGATACGGAGAATCTGGACGCCCTATCCGTGCGTTGTTGGCCGGAGATGCCCAATGTGTTTGGACAGTGGCCCTATCTGGGAATATCCCGCCTGGTGGATGAAGGCCGCGCCGTGACCTGCGAAGGCGATGCCGATGGCGCGCTTGCGAATTGGATGGGCGAGAACCTGGGCATGGGGCGATGCTACCTCTCCGACTGGCTTGAGCACGACGCGCAGACGATTACTCTGTGGCACATCGGCGCCGCGCCCTTCTCTCTGTCGCCACCCGTGGGCGAACCAGGAGGCCCGCAAATTGCGCGTCACTTCAACATCAAGAAGCCCACGGTGATCGAATCGACGATTCGTGCCGGCATGCCCATCACACTGCTGCGATTCTGGCGGTTGAACGGCGCTTACTACCTGACGGCGCGCGAAGGCGAAACCCTCAAACCCAAGCGGCACCTCATGGGCACCAATGGTCTGGCGAGGCTCGACCGCCAAAACCCGCAAGAATGGTTCGAAGAGTTGTGCCATGAAGGCATGCCCCATCACCTGGTCGTGTTCGCGGGCCACCACGCGGCGATGCTGCGGCGGCTGGCGCGCATCCTGAATATCCGCTTCATATAAATTGGGCACACAAACTGCGATCGCGATCGGGTTGGCCCTCTATGCCGCTTTCATGCTGGCGGCCTCGGTCTTCTGGACGACGCGAGTCAAGAAGACTGCCGATTACCTGGTTGCCGGGCGGGGCTTGCCTTTCTGGGTGCTCACCGGAACCATCACCGCCACTTGCATTGGCACCGGAGTCGTGGTGGGCGCGCCGGGTTTGGCCTACCGCCACGGCTGGGCGGGCAGCGCCTACCCGCTGGGCTTGGGACTGGGCACGGCAGTGACCGGCGCGATCTTCGCGGGCACGCGCCGCTACCAGTTCATGACGCTGGGTGAGGAAATCGCCTGCTACTACGGGGCGAACCGCATCGTGGTGGAGTTTTCCAACTTCACCCTCTTCCTTTCACAACTCTGCTGGCTCACCGTGCAGATCATGGGCAGCGGCAGTGTTCTCGCCGCGGTCACAGGGCTGCGCCCGGAACTCTGCCTGATCATCGCAGGGCTCATCATGGCTGGAATTTCCATTCCCGGCGGCCTGAAAACCGTGGTTTACACCGATTTCTTGAACGCCGGAATACTCTTATGCGGGTTCGGCTTCTTGACTTACTCCGCGCTTCAGCAGAGCGGCGGAATGGCGGGCTTGCGGCTAGCCACTCCCGCATCTTATTCATCGTTCCTCGGCGTGGCATCGTACGGAAAGGGGGCAGTGGCGGGCCTGATCGTGGCCCTGGGGCTGAGCGTAATCGCGGACCCCGGCCGCAGATTGGCGATGTACAGCGCGCGCACGGAGCAGGGCGCTCGATGGAGCATGGTGGGCGCGGGTTTCATCGTGATGGCATTCTCCGCGATCATCGGCATTGTCGGCATGTACGCCTTCCGCCTCAATTCCCATCTGCCTTCGCCGGATGAAGCCCTGCCGTGGCTGGTGATGCACGCGCTCCCCGCGTGGTTGGCGGCGCTGGTGGTGGTCTCCATGACCTCCGCCATCGTCTCCTGCGCGAATAACAATGCCATGGCGGCGGGCAGCTTCTTTGTGCGGCACATTTTCCCGTTCGTAGTGCGGCGCTATGCCCGAAATCCGATTGCCGTCACGCGCCGATCCCTGGCTGTCGC
>JASHSC010000057.1 GCA_030036915.1 Terriglobia bacterium | reverse complement strand
TAAAAGGGCTCTACTTCACAGGGCTGGCCTCTGCTCATCGTTTTGGGCCCTCCATGCGGTTTGTGTATGGGGCAGAATTCGCGGCCCCGACTATCGCTCAAGCCTTAAGGAGGGGCGGCACGGAGGGCGTTCGCGTGGGGTGGTCACGCAAGCAAGAGAGTCAGGTCGATCAACCGACCCGAACCGAGAGTTCGGCTCCGTCTGAAAAGCGGGTCGGCGCCTCAGCCAAGATTGACACTTCCGTGGCCGCCCTGGTTATGAATCTCGGTGAATATCCCTTTCATCAAGGCAGTCTGGGAATAATTAGAAGCCTGGGCAGAATGGGAGTTTCTGTCTACGCTGTGCAAAGAACCCGCGCCATGCCTTCAGGCACATCTCGATACCTTCGCGGGAAATTTCTATGGAGAGAAAATCGCCGGGACGGGAATTGGTTTCTCGAGGGAATGAAGATGATTGCCCGGGATCTCTCCCGTCGCGCTGTGCTGATTCCGGGCGACGATCTTTCCGCCATCTTGGTCGCCGAGCACGCTGCGGAGATGCCGGGAGAGTTCATGTTTGCCCAGCCCCCTGCAGCGATGCCGCGACAGCTTGTCAATAAAAGAAGCTTGCATGATCTTTGCAACCGCTTAGGAGTTGCCTGTCCCCCCGCCGAATTTCCCAGTACTTGCGATGAGCTCCGCCATCTCGCTCGAAACTCACCTTTGCCAGTGGTCGTCAAAGTTGTCGAGCCTTGGAAGTCGCCTCGTGGGTTTAAGAGCACGGTTATCATCTCGGAGCGACAGAGCTTGGTTGACTACTGCGAAAATTTCGCGAGTCAGGATCCCGAAACCACGCTGATGCTTCAGGAAATGATCCCCGCCTCCGACGGAGAAGATTGGTTTGTCCATGGGTACTGCGACACTCAGGGGAATCCCGCAGCAGTGTTCACGGGCATGAAGCTGAGGTCCTATCCGGCATTTGCCGGGCCCACTACCTTTGCCCGCTCGGTGTGCAATCCGGCGCTGCGCGATCAAACCATTGGACTCCTGAAGGGCATCGGCTATCGGGGAATCATGGATCTTGACTTCCGGTTCGACCGGAGGGACGGCCGCTACAAACTGGTGGATTTCAATCCCCGCATCGGCGCGCAATTCAGGATTTTCCAGACCGGAGATGGTACAGACGTCGCGCGTGCACTGTATCGGGATCTCACCGGGCAGGCTTTGTGCGGCGGCGAGCAAATCGACGGCCGGACTTTCGCCTCGGAAATTACGGACTTGCTTGCCAGTGGTCTCTATTGGCGGCGCGGAGCATTGAGCCTGAGCGATTGGTGGCGTTCGATCCGCAGAATTGACGAACCCGCCTGGTTCGCCCCCGATGATCCCGTCCCCTTCCTGTGGATGTGCGTGCAACTTTCGTTTCGTGCTACGTTGCGCGCACTGAGTTTTACCCCCAGGCGTTCCCATATTGGGAACGCCCTCCATTCTCCCTTACCAACTCACGATGAGAACCGTGTGGCGAACGGACCAGGGGAAATCCCATTCCATCTCAAATGACGGGAGGAACACTCAGCGCATACGTCCCTGAAGACGCATCTGGGCCGGCGCGCCGGGTGGGTGAGTTGGAGTTCGGAAAAGCTGTCAGTATGGTGCCCGTCGGCACCGTTTCGGCAACGAGAGTCGCGCCGTATTGCGCCAAGGTCATGGGATAACCCATCCAATAGAAATAAGCGCCGTTCTGGTTCCCCAAATACCAGGTATTCGATTGAAACTGGTTGTTCCAGCTCGTGTAGACGGAATTGTCATACCCGCTGCCCTCGATGACGATCCCGGCCGCATAGCCGGTGTACTGCGTGACCCAGTTGCTGTTCACGTTGACGTTTTGCAGCGTGTAAGGCTGACCATCTGGCCCATCACCCCGGCTCGATAGGATACCCCCGATGCCGTCCATGCAGTTGGCTACAGAGTTGAAATAGACAGACACATTCGTGGAATCCGAGATCAGGATTCCGGCTCCATACCAGATGCCGGTCCCGTCCGGATTATATCCATCGTTCCAGATGTAGTTGCTGCTGATTGTTACGTTGTTGCTGATCTCGCTTAGGATAGCCGCCTCAGTATTACTGTTAAACTGGTTGCCGTTTACGGTCACATTCTGGCTGTTGATGTCGACCCAGAAGCCGGGGCCGTAATTACCATAGGTGGAGTTGTACTCAAACGTCAAGTCCTGAACATTGGCGAGTTTGCTGCCCCCCGCCTCCCAATAGTAGGAATAACCGGCGAAGTTGTTGTAATAAATCTGGTTGCTCGTAATGAGGACGGAGTTTCCGCCGCCGCCAACCCCGAGCTGGCCATTATTGTGCACATTGTTCCCATTCACGAACATTCCGGTCCCGGTCCTGATTCCGGTACCGTGGTTGTAACGGACCTCATTGCTGTCGATGGACCAGTAGTTGCTTCCCCCCGATCCGTCGATGGCTCCGGCCTGGGCCAGACATGCGTATTTTTCAACGATCAGGTTGGAGATGGTAACCGAGGTGGCCCCGCCGTAAAAAGCGTAGGGAAGTTCGCTGATTTCCACGGTATAGCCGTTGGGATTGTCACCCATGTAGACATCCCCTGTGCTGTAGTCAAGATACCAGGTGCCCGGGCCCACGGCGGAAAGGCTGTTCACCCGCTGCTTCGGACTGCTATTGAAAAAGAGGTCTTCCGGATAGATGCAGGCCGGCGTGGCTGCTTCACATTGCCCCGGGTAAGACGCCTGCTGCGAAACTTGAGCCCATGAAACCCAGTAAGAGCCGCTTTGCCAGAAATTGGTAAGGAGCGCCGCTCCGCTCACCACTGCCCCAGGTTGCCCTACAAATGAGTCGTAGCTTTGCGGCTGGACAGACTGGAGCCGGTATTCTCCCGACGTCAATGAGAAAGTCGTACCTTGGGGGTATTGGTTAACCAGCGCTTGCAAACTCTGGCCGGGATAGACGGTCACTGTCTGCTGAGCCCAACAAGCCGAACTTTGCCACATGTCAAAACAGCCGAAGGCGTTTGCGATGGCAAGTAGCGCCAGGTAAAAAAACCCTCTGCATGTGACCCGCCTAAAAGTCCTGGTTCCTGAAATCATTTTAATCCTCCAGTCTGGTACACAATTTTTCGTGATTTATGGAAAGGGCTCACGAAGCGCTGGATGGGAGACTCTGCTGAGGGGTTAATGAGAGACCACGATCCGGATTCAGCCCGCGCATGAGGGTATTTGAGAAGACCTCCAGGAAAAATCGGCGGGCTGCTGAATTTAGTGTGGGACTTTTTCTATCAGGCGTGTAGGAGGTTTTCTGACAAGAAAATGGAGGATTTTGAGGCTTGCGAGGCGGGGACGGGCGGGTTAGTTATCGGCGGGATGGATCAGCTCCGTTTTGCGGAAATCCGTTGGCAGGTAGCCCGGCTTTGCCGCATAGGCACTAACCTAAATAATCGTCGGGCGGTGGCGGATCTGGGCCTTGGAGGTTTAAGGCAGGCCCGGAGGGCCAAAAGAGAATAGCCCACGGCGTCAGGAAAGAGAGCGTAGTTATTGTCCGTCAGCCCCGGAGGGGCGACAGACATTATTCTTAAATGTAGCTCTCGTCGTAGGCTATCACATGGCGCTTCAGAAATGCCACGAATTCCTCTTGAAAAGTGAGTTTGCGATAAGGAAGAAGCTCCGCCTTAAGATCGGGTGTAGTCGATGCTTCCCGGTTCCTGGCAGAGAAGAGGACGTGAGCAAGCGAGTTCGCTTTAGAGCCCGAACTCCGCTACGGGATACTTACTTCGTTCGCCGCAATTCTTGCCGGAACTGTGGCGCGCTCTCGATTGCAGCGTTAAAAAAACTCGATCAGGAAGGCAGAGGGTAGCGCCGGTCTTCGACCGGCGTTTTTTTTCGGCACTCGCCCTGCTGCCCAAAGCCATCTTCGGGCGAGGGGTCGAAGAGCGCCGGTACAGCGCAGGGTTGTCACTTGCCGAGCTTATGGATTTCGCGAATGCGCGATGTGGTGACGCTGTGGTAGACGGGATGATTGAAAAGCAGGTACATTCCTTTGCCGATAAATCCTGCTTTGGGAACCGACGGAGGCGCACTGGGAAAGGAACCCTCAACATGAACATTGACCGGCTTCGGGCAGTAGAGGGGGTGGCCTGAGATCAGAACCTCGTCTCCCGAGTGTTTAACGAGAGTGTAATGGTGATGCTGGGTCTCGAGTTCAAGAACCGAACCTGCGGCGAGGTCGTTAAGGTAAAACCCTTCGCCCGGCTCCGGGCTTTCCTTCCGTTGATCGTGATTCATTTTATTCATGACCTTATCCATCACATCCGGAAATATCGTGTTCACAATTCCACCTCATCCACTTTAAAGTCTAAACAGAGCGGCGGAATTATCAAATCGGGTAAATACCCCAGATATCGGGTGGAAAATGCCTGAGAAATAGTCTTGCGAACGGGGATGTGCCACTGTGAATTCTTATTGCATATGCGAAAGCCCCGCCGGCTCCCCTCGCAGGCGGTGGGAAAACACTGCCAGCACCATGCGCGCGTAACTATTTGAAGTCAGGCCTGCTTATTGTTTTGGGGGCTCACTCACTATCGCATCCGTCGCGGCGACGTTATTAGGCGTAGCGGGCACGCCCAGAGGCCTCATCTGGGCCATCTGGGCATTTTTGCGCGGAATCCCGGCATCTCGGATCTTGTAGAGCAACGACCGGTAACTGATGTTGAGCACGCGCGCGGTTTTCTTGCGATTGCCCTGATTGGCGTTCAGAACCTGAAGAATGGCTTTGCGCTCGGCTCCGCGCGCGGCGTTGCGGGCAATCCGCCGCAGGTTAACCGTCGGCTCTTTGGTACGCGGAGGTTCCGCAGTCTCGGGTTCGCCGCCCAGCAATGCTTCTGTGACGGCATCTTCCGACCCCAGAATCGCGTAGCGGTTGAGGAGGTTCTCAAGCTCCCGGATGTTTCCTGGCCAGTAATTTTCTTGGAGCAGGCGCATGGAATAACCGGTGAACGGCGTCGCCGGGCGGCCATTTTTCCGTGAATAAAGGTCCAGAAAAAACTCCGTGAGCGCAGGGATATCCTCCCGTCGCTCACGGAGCGGAGGAAGTTGCAGGGTTGCAACGCTGAGGCGATAAAAAAGGTCGGAGCGGAAACTTTCACGGCGGACTTCGTGCTCAAGGGCGCGATGCGTGGTGCAGACCAGGCGCAGGGTAAGACTTTTTCCA
>JASHSC010000589.1 GCA_030036915.1 Terriglobia bacterium | reverse complement strand
TGGCGGAGATCGAAGCCGGGCTGTCGGCAATGTGGCGGAGTGCCGCAAAGGGGGTGGGTGAGGAATCGACCGTGACGCGGGCCTCGGCACTTACTTTGCTTGTCTACGTAGAAAGCTCGGATGCGGCGCGCGAAGTGAGCAACCTGATTGCCGACGTGACCCGCCAGAATCCCTGCCGCGCCGTGGTGATGGTGATGGACCCCGAAGGGTCGCCCGAGGGACTGATGGCCACCGTCTCTGCACATTGCCACATGGCGGCGGAGGGAGGAAAGCAGATTTGCAGCGAGCAGATTACCCTGGAAGCTCGCGGGGACACCGGCCCGGAACTGATGAGCATGGTTCTGCCCCTCACTGTCTCGGGGCTGCCCATTTACATGTGGTGGCGGGCGGGGCACTTCACGATGCCGGGTTATTTCGATCAGCTTCTGAGGATAACGCAGCACTTGATTGTAGATTCAGCGCGCTTCGCCGCGACCCGGTCAGACTTAACCTCGCTGGCTGCCTGGTCAAAAAAGCATTCAGGGCGCACTCGCCTTTCCGACCTGAATTGGGCGCGGGCAACTCCCTGGCGGGAAGTGATGGCGCAATGTTTTGATTTGCCGGACCGCCGTCCATATCTGCAGCGCATTCGCGAGGTCCGCATTGAATATGAGAAGGAGTCAGCGCGGCTTGCCACGCAGCGCGCGCAAAGCCTGTTACTAACGGCATGGCTGGCCACGCGGCTCGGCTGGGAGTTTCATTACGCCGAATCGCGCGGCCCGAATCTGCCGCGTTCCCTTTTCTTCAAGTCCGCAGGAGGTGAAGTGAAGGTGGAACGGACCCTGCGAAAGGTGGAAGGCGGAGGCAGCGGCGTCTGCTTCTCGTTTCGAATTGATGCCGGTGATGCGCACTTTTCCTTCTCGCGCGGGACGGATGGCAAGGTTGTGCAGACACTGGCCGAAGTCCCCGGAGTATCGCCGATTGGCCGCACCGTGCGGATCGAAGCGGAGGATGAAGTGGGGATTCTGAATGATGAACTGATGCTCGCCGCCCCCGACCGCGTATACGAGGAAGTCTTAGATCTGGTGGCGAGGATGACGAGCTAGGCTCAAACACGATCGAGAATTCCGTTGGGATTCCCGCACAATACTCATGGAGGTCTGGCAATCAACCAACAAGCGTCGTCAAAAGGAAAACCCGAGATTCGCACCTTCGATGACCTGGAGCAGTTGAGCTGGGCGGCGGCGACGCGCTTCGAGGAGCAGGCGCGTGTGAAGGCGATTGATAAAAAGCCCTTTTGCGCGGCGCTTTCGGGCGGATCGACGCCCAAGCTGCTCTACGAGTTGCTGGGTAGCCAAACGTTTGGCGGCAGGGTGCGATGGACAAACGTTCAGTTGTTTCAAGTGGACGAACGCTGCGTGCCGCCGGACGATGCGCAGAGCAATTACCGAATGATCCGGCAGGCCCTCATTGAACCTTCCCCGCTTCCCGAGGAGAATTTTCACCGAATGGCAGCGGAGAGCCCGGACCGTGAGCACGCCGCGCGCGAGTATGCGGAGGATCTGGCGTCGGCTCTGAAGCCGGCCCCGGGCCAGTGGCCGCAATTCGACTTGATCTTCCTGGGCATGGGCCCTGACGGGCATACGGCGTCGCTTTTTCCTGAGAGTGCCGCGCTGGGTGAGCATACGGCATGGGTAGTTCCCAACTTCGCGCCCAAGCTCAATTCGCACCGCCTGACGTTGACCTTTCCCGTGCTCAATGCCGCAGCGCACGTCATCTTCCTGATCGCCGGGGCGGACAAGGCGGATACTCTGCATCAAGTGTTGAACGGACCGGCAGGAAAATTCCCCGCGCAGCTCATTCAACCCACGCACGGGCGCTTGAGCTGGTTCATTGAGAAAAGCGCGGCGGGGAAGCTGAGTGGGAAACTGGAAATTGGAAACTAGAAACTTGGAACTGGAATGTAGAGTCTCCTACCAATTTCCGGTTTCTAGTTTCCAGTGTCTTCTGAATGATAAAGATCGCACCCTCGATTCTTTCCGCGGATTTTACACGTCTTGGCGAGCAAGTGCAGTTGGTTGAGGCGGCGGGAGTGGACCGCATCCAGGTGGACGTGATGGATGGCCACTTTGTTCCCAACATCACCTTTGGAGCCATCGCCATTCGCGCCCTGCGGCCGCTGACCCGATTGATTCTCGAGGCGCATTTGATGGTCACGCCGCCGGAGGATTTTATTGAGTCATTCGCCGCCGCGGGCGCGGATACCATCATTGTTCACCAGGAAGCCACACCGCACCTGCATCGTGTTCTGGAATATATTGCCAGCCTGGGAAAGAAGCCGGCCGTGGCGCTGAACCCTTCCACGCCGGCATCCACGCTTTCGGAAGTGCTCGAAATGGTGAAACTGGTTCTCGTCATGACCGTCAATCCCGGGTTCGGTGGGCAAAAGTTCATTCACACCACGCTGCCGAAAATCCGCCAGGTGAGGAATGCGCTTCAGGAACATGGCCTGGAATGCGAGGTGGAAGTGGACGGCGGAATTAATGAGGAGACGATTCGTCTCGCGGCGGAAGCAGGCGCGGATGTGATGGTGGCGGGGTCGTCGGTTTACGACGCGCCGGAAGGTGCGGGCCCGGCCATTGCGCGATTGATTGCATGTGCGGAAAAGAAGTAATCTATATCGGGGCCGTAAGCGCCGTAACTTCATGAGCGTTTAAGGCATCCAAAAAGAGTCTCGAATGGCGGAACTTCCACAAGTTGCGTTGGCGCGAGATGAGTCGCACCTGATTGGCGAGGCGAAGGCGGGGAACTATGCCGCCTTCGAGGAGCTCGTGAATCGGTATGAGAAGAAGATCTACAGGTTGGGAATGAATATTACGGGAAACCGTGAGGACGCTGAGGACGTGCTGCAAGAGGCTTTTCTAAAGGCCTTTGAGCACTTGCCGGATTTTCGCGAGGACTCGCGCTTTTACACCTGGATTGTGCGCATTGCCGTGAACGAAGCGCTCATGAAGCTCCGCAAGCGGCGGAGCAGCCGGGAAGTTCCCATGGAGACGTCCGAGGATGAAAACGGTGAAGTGGTGGTGCGGGAATTCGCCGATTGGAAACCCAATCCCGAGCAGCAATTCGCGCAGGCGGAGTTGGAACGGATTCTTCAGAGCGCGGCGAGTTCGCTGCCGCCGGGCTTCCGCACGGTCTTTTACCTTCGTGACGTGGAAGGTTTGAGCACCGAGGAGACGGCTGAAGTCTTGAATCTGACGGTGGGCGCGGTCAAGGCCCGGCTCTTTCGCGCACGCCTGCGTTTGCGCGAAGAGCTGAGCAAAATCTTCAAGCGAGGATCAATTCAGTGAAATGCAATCAGGCCATTAAAGAGATCAACGGGTATCTGGACGGCGAGCTGGACGCGGCATTGAAGCAAACCCTTGAGGCTCACTTGACCTATTGCAACCACTGCCACGCCGTGTTCGACAGCACGAAGAAGACCATTGAGCTCTATTGCGACGGCAAGCTCTTTTCACTCCCCGATGATGTCCGCACGCGCTTGCACGATGCGTTGAAGCGAAGGTTGCAAGGGCGCAGGTGACTTCCCCACCTTAGGCTTGACAGTTTCGTCCAACCACCCGTACAATTTTTGATTCGCCTCCCGCTGGCGAAGAATTCAAGGTAACGCATGGACAAAAAGAAAGTCGAATACTATAAGAAGCGCCTTCTGGCCAAGGAGGCGGAGCTTCTGCGTTTGGCGACCAAGTCGGAGCAGGACGGGCGCGAGGCTGACGAAGAGGCCACGCAAGACATCGCCGACAAAGCGGCGAACTCCTATACCAAGGAATTCCTGTTCCACCAAAGCGACGAACATCGGCGGTTGCTGCAACTGGTGAACGAGGCGCTGGAGCGCACCAAGGAAGGAACGTACGGCCAGTGCGTGGCGTGCGGAGAGGAAGTGCAGCAGAAACGGTTGGAAGCCGTTCCCTGGGCGCGGCATTGCATCGAATGCCAGGAAAAGCAGGATAAAGGGCTGCTATAGTTCATATCGGATATCATTCCGCGAGGCCGTTTTCTCCCAAGCCTTCACTTTCCACTCTCGAGCGCGCCAACTCCTTCGGGAGTTCTTGGACGCCACTCTGGCTGTAACTTTCCCCACCGAATGCTGCCTGTGCAGAGCTGAGCTCGCGAGCGAATGCGGCCTGCGCATCTGCCGGTCTTGCTGGGCGTCCTTGACGCCATGGCGCGGACCCTCGTGCGCGCGGTGCGGCTTGCCCTTTGCTTCTCCCCACGCGCTCGATTCCGCCGTTGCTGAATGTGCCGGGTGCCGGCGCGATGATCCGGGCTTTGACGTCGCCCGCTGCTTTGGCCTCTACACCGGCAATCTTCGCAGGGCCATCCTGCGGGTGAAGTTTGCAGGCGACGAGCGCTTGGGCGGGCGTCTGGGCGAATTGCTGGCCTTCCCGTGGAAGATGCTGCCGAATGACGGCGAGCTTGGCTGTCCCCTCATCGTCGCTGTTCCTTTGCACTCAGCGCGCCGGCGCGAGCGCGGCTACAATCAATCCCAACTGCTGGCCGGAGGCCTGGCGCGCGCGCTGAAGCGGGCCGTAACCGAGCGGCCCGCGATACTCCGCGAATGCCTGCGCCGGAAACGCGCAACCCCTCCGCAAACCGGCCTCAGCGTGGCGGCCCGGCGGGAGAACGTGCGAGGAGTCTTTGAAGTGGTGCATCCGGCAGCGATTCGCGGCCGCCGAATCGTCGTGGTGGACGACGTCATGACCACCGGGGCCACCATTTCCGCGTGTGCCCGGGCATTGCGGCGCGCGGGGGCGGCTGAGGTGATTGCTCTCGCGCTGGCGCGTGCCACGCCCCAATTTCCTGACCTTTCCAGCGCCGACCGCGACAACACAGTTGACGGACTGGACCGGGACTGGACATAATAAGCTCATGGGCGGGCGCTAACTGCGTCTGTGGGTGAAACCGCATGTCGGAGGATGGCCAACGCCGGGTTCTGCATGAGCCGGTACTGGTGCTCAACGCCACGTACGAGCCCATCAATGTCACTGCCGTTCGCCGGGCCATCGTTCTGGTGCTTAAAGGGGTGGCCACCACGGAAGAAGAAGACGGATTCTTCATTCACTCCTCGCAACTGGCATTTCGAGTGCCTTCTGTAATCCGGCTGGTGGAGTTCCGGCGCATTCCTTATCAAACTCGCGCCCTCAGTCGCAAGAACGTGCTTCTGCGCGACCGCTACACGTGCCAGTTTTGCGGCCGGGTGATGCCTGCCCATGAGTTGACGCTGGACCACGTCATCCCGCGTTCGCGCGGCGGCCACACGGATTGGGATAATCTCGTGGCCTGCTGCCATCGCTGCAATAACCTGAAGGGCGATC
>JASHSC010000588.1 GCA_030036915.1 Terriglobia bacterium | reverse complement strand
AGGCGCTCATCTCGCGGCCGGCCATGAAAAAGCCTTCACCGCTTGCCGCGTAGCGCTTCAGGTAGAACCCGATGACTAGCACGACGACGAAATAGATGGTGATAATGACAAAATCCACCGCGTGCATGGAGAGGAGAGTCTGTGCGCCCAAGGCGCCGGAAAAAAGCATGGCATGCGGAAGGCGAGTGATCATTCAGTTGGGCCTCAAACCTTCTTCGGCTTGTGGAGATAAACGTAAATGCCGCCGATGACGATCAGCAATGCGCCCCACCAGATGGCGGGATGGGTTTTCGAGAGTACGGTGGGCGGCGGGCTGGAATATTCCGAGATCCCGGTTGCAAAAATGATCAGCCCGTAGATGAGCAGAATTACTCCCACAAAGAACCAAACGGGAATCATTTGACGTTCCGGAGGTTTCGAGTCTTGCTGATCGACGGCGACGCGGCGCTTGCCCACGTCACCACCGGAGCGTCGGCCTTGAGGCTCTGTGTCCATACTTACCTCCTACCAGAAAATCCATTGCAGAATTAGAAAAAGCGCTGCCGAGATGGCGGCCCAAAAAATCGGACGCTTCCAGAGCGGCAAATGCCCTTCGCTCGGCAATTCGGTGCAGCCGTAAACCAATCCGGTTAGCTCCTCCACAGGTTTGGGCTGTGTGAGGTAGCTGACCACAATGGTGACAATCACGCAGATCAGCCATGACCAGAGCGCGCGATACATATTCTCCGCCATATCTTTGGCATCGCTCGAAAGCGCGAAGTAGGCCAGCAGCCCGTGATTGAGCTTCACCATCACGAACATGACCACGGAGGAGACGCTGCCGGCGAGCAACCCCCAAAAGCCGCCCGCGGAAGTTGCGCGTTTCCACATCATGCCGAGCAGCACCGTGCCGAACAGCGGCGCAACGAAGAAGCTGAAGAGTGCCTGCACATAATCCATGATGCTGCCGAATTGCATCACCAGGTAAGCCGTGCCGATGGAAATCACGACCCCCAAAATCGTGCACCAGCGCCCCATGCTGACGTAATGCTGGTCCGTGGCGCCCTTGCGGATGAAGGGGCGATAAATGTCATAAGTCCAGACGGTTGCGAAGGCGCTCACGTTCCCCGCCATTCCCGACATGAATCCGGCGATCAGGGCTGTGACGCCCAGGCCCAGCAACCCGGGGCCGCAAAAGCGCGCCAGCATGAGCGGCAGAACCTCGTTATAACTATGCTGGCCCGCCGTCACGGCGCTCTCCGGAACCAACTTGAAGGGCAGCAACCCGAGGCCGAGCAATCCCGGCAAAATCACGATGAAGGGGACGGCCATTTTGAAATAGGAACCGATAATGGGCGCCATCTTGGCGGCGCGAATATCCTTGGCAGCGAAAATGCGCTGTACCACCAGGAAATCGGTATTCCAGTAGCCAAAGGAAATCACGAATCCCAGGCCGAAAACGATTCCCGTCCAATGAATTCCCATGGGGTTGTCCGCAAAGTGTCCCAGGTCCCTCCACAAATGAGTGTAATCGCCCTGCGGAAAATTCTGGTGGATGCGCGCCACCAGGCCGCTCCAGCCGCCGGTTTCCACCAAGCCGAGGATGGGAATCAGCAGCGCACCGAACCAGATCAGAAAAAATTGCAGCACCTCATTGAAGATCGCGGAGAAGAGCCCGCCCAGGGCGACGTAAAGCGCCACCGTAATGGATGACACCCAAATGCTGAAGTGAATATTCCAGCCGAGCACCACCTTCATGACCAAAGCCATCGCGTACATGTTGATGCCCGACATCAGAACGGTCATGAAGGCGAAGGAAATTCCGCTCAAAGCGCGCGTGGGTTCGCCGAATCGAAGTTGCAAATAGCCGGGGACGGAGTGGGTTTTGGAAATGTAATAAAAGGGCATCATGACGAGGCCCAGAAAGATGATGGCGGGAATCGCGCCAATCCAATACCAATGCACCGCCAGGATGCCGTACTGATAGGTGGCCGCTGCCCAGCCCATCAACTCGAGCGCTCCGAGGTTGGCGGAGATGAAGCTCAAGCCGGCAACCCAAGCTGTCATTTCGCGACCCGCCAGAAAGAAATCGTCACCGCTCTGGGCATAACGTTTCAGATAGAACCCAATGCCCAGCACAATGGCGAAATAAATGACGACGATCGCGATGTCCACAGGGTGCAGCCGAATAAGCTCGCCTCCGCCATGGCCGGAATCAGGCGCAGCAAACCACAGCAGCGCCGCCGGAATCAAGCTGGAACAATTCATAGACCCTCTCGCCTTTTCACCAGACGCATGAATTGAAAAGGGAAACTCGCTGACGGATTCCGAGTCTCCATAGCTTCATTGACTCTTCCCCGGCTGACCGTACCACGTGTGATACCTGTCCCACCACTTCTTTATTTCTTCGGGAGGCAGCGGCGAGGGCTTGCCGAGCAGCAGCGCCAGGTGAACGGTCTTGGCGATGTCTTCGAGCATCACGGCGGCTTTCAGAGCGGCGCGCGGCGTTGGCCCCCAGGCAAACACACCGTGGTTTCCCAGGAGTATCGCCGGAGCTCGATTGCGATACTGAACGATGGCGCGGCCGATGTGGTCAGCCTGGTTATCCACGTAAGGCGTGTAGGGAATCTCGCCGCCGAACTCATCGGCGATGGCCGTCGTGTACGGTGGAATCGGCATGCCGAGGATTGCAAAGCTTGTGGCGTAATTGGAATGCGTGTGAATCACGCCGCCCACCTCCGGGCAATGCTTGTAGATATAAATGTGGTCGGGCAGGTCCACAGAAGGGTTCCACTTGC
>JASHSC010000587.1 GCA_030036915.1 Terriglobia bacterium | reverse complement strand
CGTTCGTTGAGTTCACTCAGGAAAGCACGCCAGATGTTGAGCCAGACCTCTTGCTCTTCCCAGTCCCGTAGTCGCCGCCAGCAGGTCGAGGGATGCGGAAATTCCTCCG
Source organism: Terriglobia bacterium (assembly GCA_030036915.1). Taxonomy (GTDB): domain Bacteria; phylum Acidobacteriota; class Terriglobia; order UBA7540; family UBA7540; genus Bog-366. The sequence continues at coordinate 13,580 of JASHSC010000587.1, read as the reverse complement.
GCGAGTCTTGCCATCGCGCCCCGCTGCGCAAAATCCACAAAATGCCTTCCAGCACTTTGCGGTCTGCGGCCGGAGGGCGGCCACCACGCGGGCGCGGCGGGCGCTTGGGGAGCAAGGGCCGAATCCTTTCCCATTGCACGTCGGTCAGCAACCGACCGTATCGCGCCATCGGCCCTCCCTTTGGCGCAGTTGACGCTCGCGATCCACCTCCACCACAAAATAACTACTCGAAATTCAATCCCTTGTACAGGGTTTTGCAACGTGTTCTAGTTGAATTAGCCGCGAGAGGCGCAAGGAGTGAGAATGTGGCTTGATCAGACCTGGACGCGGGTTGAAAGGGGAACGAAGATGCAACACTGGAGAGAAGCGACGGATACCTTTGCGAGGTTGGTGGAAGGGGAGAAGCTCGTATTGATGAACAGAGACCCAAAGCTTACTGCTCTCGATGCCCACCGTCTGGCAATGCAGGCCATCACCAAAGAGAAACCCGAGCTTGTGAAATCCTATCGCCTGGATGCGCAGAGGTAATCCGGCATGAAGAAATCACGTAAATTCGCGGAGAGCATTTGGAGCCCACGTAGTCAGAAGTCGATGCTCCGCCAGCTTGAGCTTGAGGCGAAGCTCGCGAAGTGCCGCGACCAGATCGCCTTCAGCGAGAAGAAGATTGCGCAGGAGAAAGAGACTGCGGCGAGCCAAACGGCGGTGACTGCGGACGGCGGAAGCCACAATGTGCGCCTGGCGATGAGCCGCACGCTTGCGGGCATTGAAGAGCGCGAGCGGGAGCTTGCGGCCTTCCGGGAGTGGGAAAAGTCTTTGCAGGCGCAAATCAGAGCGCTCGCTCCATCCAGCGCCGAGGCGGCAACACGCGCGAGATCGCAGGGCGAGATGGCGGCGCTGGTGATGAAGCGATTCGGCGGCGACGCGGCGATTGACGTGGCGCTCGGAAAGTTGCGGACGGCATTGCAGGAGCGCGCCAAGCTCTCAGCTGAAATCGTGAAGCTCGCCGGCGACCTGGAATTTGCGGCAACCGCAGACTTTGACGAAGGCCGGTTTGCCGCGCTTTTGAATTCACTCCCCGCAGACGTGGCGGCGCGGAGCCACGATTGGGTCAACTGGTTTTTTGGGCAAGAGAGCGCCAGAGAGCCGCACGCAGTAGGGGCCAAGCCTTTGGTGATGGCTGAGACGCTGGCGAGCGCCGGAGTGTTCCGGCCCGGTGAAACCGCTATGCTCACCAAGGCGCAAATTGCCAAGTTGCCTCCCGATGAAACGAAGCACATACCGACACCGCAGGAAATGGAAGAGGCGGTTACGCCTCCAAAACCTGCGCAGGCGGATGATTTTGAAGTTCAAGGTTTCCCAGGAAGAGCATTAACGGCTTAGGAAAGACCTATGTTTGAAATGTTTTTATTCGGTCTCTTAACCAGAGACGGTCGAGATGCGTTAGGGGGCGCGTGGGTCGCGCGCCCCCTCTTTTTCGCTGTCCCTGGAATGCGCCGGGCATGGAACCGCGTCCTTCGTGCGGCCACCACGCTCCGCGCTTCAATGAAGGTCCCTAATGTCAGAAGTCTCCACAGCGAATCTCGATCAATTCCTTACGAATTACTCCATCGTCTACCGCAACCAGGCTTTTGTTGGCGGCAGGCTTTTCCCTGATTTCCCCAAGGCCAAGCAGCACGGGCGCTATCCCATCTTCGGGTTCGAGCGCTCCAAGGTGTACAACACGGAGCGCGCGCCTGGAGCCGAGGCAAGCGAATTGCCCGCCTGGCGCATGTCCAACAATGAGTACTACTGCGACGGTAAAGCGCAGAAGCAGCTCGTGCCGGACGAGTTGCGCGCCGAATGGGAATTGGGCGTCGGCCCCGAAGTCTTTACCACAGAGACCCTCGCAGACATCATCGATAAGCAGCGGGAAATCACCATCTTCAACGCGATCATGAACTCTTCCGCGATTCCTGGCGCGACGCTGAGCGGAACGGAGCAGTGGAGCGATTACCAGAATTCCGACCCGGTGTCGGCCATCACTTCCGTGCGCTCCACGATCTTGCTGGGCTGCACCCAGGAGCCAAACACGCTGGTGGTCGGCTACCCGGTCTGGCTGCAATTGATTAACCACCCCATCGTGATTGACCGCTTCAAGAGCACTGCAATGCCGCTGGGCTATCCGAGCGAGCAGCAATTGGCTGGGCTATTCAACGTCGATAATTTCGTCGTGGCCAAGTCGCTCTACGACACGACGCAGCAGGGCATCCCCACTTCACTGAATTACATTTGGGGCAAAAACGCGATTTTGGCCTACGTTCCGCCCGCGCAAGGGCAATTGATGATTACTCTGGGAACCACTTTCCGCTGGCTCTACGGCGTGCCGCAAAACGGTGGGATGCTGGTGAAGCGCTACCGGGTTGAGGAACGCAGCGGCGACATGATCGAGTACCAGACCTACTACAACTGCGTGCTTACAGTGCCGGGTGCGGCATACGTTTTCAAGGACGCAGTGGCGTAGGGGAAACTGCGTCGCTCAGGTTTGCGGCGTGTCATGGTCCGCGCCGCATTTGCCCGAAGGTACGAGGTTGCCTTGTGGGGTGATGCCCACAGGGACGGGTATGGCATACCCGCCTCCTCCCTCGCTGCCTTCGGGCGATTTGAAAGAAAAGGTGGATTTATGAAGCCTTCGCCGGAACTGGCGCAAGAGAAGTTGGCTGAGCTTCTCCGGGCGCGCCCGTTGTCTCGCGGGACCGTCAGTAGTTCCGGCGCGGGCTTGATGGATTCGCGGGTAAGATTAGGGGGTTAGAGTATGGGCGCAAATTCCGTTCTCAGACTGCTTTTCCAAATCTCCGCCGACCCTTCCAAGGCGCAGGAAGCTATCTCGCAGTTTGAAAAGTCCACCAGCACATCCCTCCATCAGGTTGTAGATAAAACCGAGGAGATGAACAAATCGCTCCTCAACAGCCACAACTCCGTCCACTTGCTCACCGAAGAAATGGGAATTCACCTGCCGCGCGCGGTGGTGGGGGCGATTTCCGAGATGCTTCCCCACATCGGCGACTTGGGCGGCGCGCTGCTTGGCGCATTCGCAATCGAAAAAGTTACGGAGTGGGGGAAAGAGGCTTTCGATGTCGTTAAAGACCTGCAAAGCGGTGTAACTGCGGCAGTGGACGACATTGGGAAAGCCGCTGAGGAAGCCGCGAAACGGGCGCACGCACAGATTGCGAGCATCTACAGCGACTTTAAAACCACTGCCGAAGGCCAGCTTCCCATGGAGGAGGTTGATGAGCAGACGGCCAAGCTGACCAAGTATTACGGGGCTTTTCTTGACCTGCAAAAAGCCGAAAACGCCATGCAGCGTCCCTCTGCCGAAACCATGAAAATCGTGAGCCAGGCTGTGGCAGAAGGGCTCACCAACATCGAGGACGTGCAGTCAAAGCTGAATGCGATGGCCGCGTTGCAAAGCGAGCAGCACAAGCGATACGCGGAACTGGTAAAAAGTGAATCGAAGGCGGTGTGCGACGCCGTAACGAAAGACCAAGAGAAGATGGCCAAGGCTGCGCACGATGCAGCGAAGGCGCAGCAGCAACAGGTTGATGCCTACAACAAAGGCATCGGTGAATTCCTCACCCTTGAGCGCCAGTGGTTCGCACGGCAGCAAGAGATGATCCATCTGATCGACGAGAATACGGCTGCGATGAATGCCGAAGCTGCGCAGGAGCAGCGCTTAAAGGAGATTCAGACCACGGTGATGCAAATCGGCGAGGCGCAGCTCCCGCTTCAGCGGCAGGAGGCGCAGAACCTTCAAATTCTGGCGGCTCACACCGCCGACCTGACCGAAAAAACCGTTCACCTGAACGCTGTGCGCCGGGAAGAGTTGGAGATCATGCAGGCGCTGAACGTCGCTGGCGATCACGAAGCTAAGGCGACAAAAAAAGACCTGGTGGAGGCGGCGCAGAGTGCCGCGGCTGGCTTGGCTGGCTTAATCGCAGGACAGCGTGCGGCGGCGGCCGTCAACGCGGTCTTTGACGCCGCAAAGGGTGCGGAACAGGTTGCGATGGCGCTGGACCCGGTGGACCCCAACCACGCGATGCACTGGATATCTGCCGCTCAATTCTTTGTCGCGTCCGCAGAGTTCGCCAAGATTGCGGGCACCAGCTCGCACCATCACGGCGGTGGTGGTGGCGGATCGGCGGGACGCGGCAGTTCCGGCGGCTTTGGCAGTAGCGGCGGCTATGGTCGTGGCAGCGGGTATAGGGATCAGCCGCCCCCGCAGACTCTCGCCGCTGGTGCGGCTGGTGGCGGCGGCCGGTTCTCACAGGCCCATGTTGTGGTCTATAGCTCGGACGACGAGTTGGCCAAGTTTGTCGGCGATGCCGTGAAGAGGGCCGTGCAAAACGGCCATTACGTCATGTCTACAGCAAGCCAGCGTGGCGTGCCAGTTGGCCATTGATGGCCTACTGAGTGGTTAACTTTCCTCAAGCGCAAGCCCATCTGGGTGGGCGCGTTTGTGTCTCACCTCGCAACTCCTGCCATTATCTCTGACCTAAATCACTTTTTGCCATTATCCCTGACCCGGTCAATGACAATAACCCTGGACCGGCACATAAATCGAGATTCCAATTTCGCCGCTCGGTGTATACTGCTGCGATTTAGTGGGCCTATCTGCGGAAATTCTTCGGGAGAGGTAAATTTCTTGCGCCGACCATTACGATCATCGTGGTTGTATCCAGCCCTGCTGCCGCTGTTGTTTGCTCCCCAATGTTTCTCCGACACGGTTTCCCCACTCTTCAGCCGCGGGTATACGGTGATGCCGGAGCCGCAGAAGGTAAATTTGGGAAGGAACGATTTCGCTTTTGGAGACGGCTGGCGACTGGACCTTTCTGTGGGGCTGCCGCCTTCCGATGTCGCGGTCGAAAGCCTGAAGGAAGAATTGCAATCGAGGTTTCACGTCAATCTCGCCGGACCCGAAGAGCATACGGCTGAAAAAAAAGTCATTCACCTCAAGGTCGCGCCGGGCTCAGTGGCCATCGGCGAAGCCCTGGGTCGCGATAAGAACCTTCTGGCTGAACAAGGCTACGAAATGGATCTCGCTCCCGACAACATCCAAATCCTCGCGAATGCCGGGCCCGGGCTCTTCTACGGCGTCGAAACGCTGATCCAACTGGTGAAACGAAAAGGCCAAGGCCTCTGGCTCCCCGAAGCGGAAATCATAGATTGGCCGGACCTCCAACTGCGGGAAATCTATTGGGACGACGCCCATCACCTGGATCGGCTCGAAGCATTGAAGGACGCCGTCCGGCGCGCGGCATTTTTCAAGATCAATGCGTTTTCGCTCAAGCTTGAGGGCCACTTCCAGTACAAGAGTGCGCCGGCCGTGGTGGAGCCCTGGGCGCTCTCGCCCGCCCAGCTTCAGGATCTGACTGATTACGCTCTGCACTACTATGTGCAACTGATTCCCTACATTGATGCGCCCGGCCACGTCGCATTCATTCTCAAGCATCCGGAGTACGCCGGACTGCGCGAATTTCCGGAAAGCAATTATGAATTCTGCGCAACCAATCCCGATACGTTGAAGCTGCTCTTCGGCATGTACGATGATCTGCTCGATGCCACCAAGGGTGCGAAATATTTTCACTTTGGCGGAGATGAAGCCTACTTCGCCGGTTTGGCCAAGAACTCCCAATGCGACGAAGCGACACGGGCAAAGGCACTGGGCAGTCCCGGCAAATTGCTAGGCGAGTTTTATACCAAGGTGGCGTCATACCTTCACGAGCGCGGGCGCACTCCGATGTTGTGGGCATATGCTCCGATGGTGGCTGGAGATGCGACTTCGCTACCCAACTACGTGATCAGCACAATGGCTTTCCGGCCGAAACTGGACCAGGCGCTGAAGGCGCAGGGCATTCGCGAAATGCTCTATCTCAATTTGGTTTGGGGCGACCCTTTCCTGTTTCCCAACTACTTCATCGCACCCGCTTCACGGCTCCTTCACCCGATTCCCCCCGAAGAAAATGGAGAGAATCGCAACGTCCCGTTGATTCAGGCGATGGACCAGTTTGCGACGTTTAACCCGGCCCGCCAGTCTGCGGATTTGATCGGTGACATCGATTGCGGGTGGGCTGACGAAGGCCAGCATCCCGAAACGCGATGGCTCGCCTATGCGGCGGGACTGGCTTACGCGTGGCATCCGGGAGCGCCAACTTCCCAGGAGGCGACGGATTCCTTTTTCCAACTGTTTTACGGATCGGGTGCTGTGAACATGGGCGAGGTTTACCGGCTTATGAGCTTGCAGGGGCAAGTCTGGAAAGATAGCTGGGACGTTACTCCCACCAACGCCCGGAAGCCGCTGACCATGGCTCCAGACTTCCAGGCTGATGGAACCCACATCACTTACGGGAAGCCCGCCGCCGCGGATTTTGACGTGGATCAATCGATTCCGCTGCCGCCTGTTCCCTCCCCGGGCTTTCTGACCCGGCACTCCAATGACTGGCGCACGAATAATTCCCGGCGCCTTCAACTTGCCGAGGAAGCATTGACTGAAAGTGACGAATTGCTGAACCTGCTGGAAGAGAACTATCAGAAAGTGGAATTCCACCAATACAATCTGGAAGTATTCATCGCCACCGCCCAGTTGTTCCGGCAAAATTTCCTGATGCTCCGCGACCTGGGGCGCATCGACGCGTTTCTGCACCTGGCCGAAGAGGACGCGTTCGAGACTGATGCCGAAGGCGCGGTGGCGAACCTTGACCACGCGCTCGACCTCGCTGAAAAGATTCGCGAACAACGCAACCGCGCGCTCCGCGATGCCACCGAGACGTTCTACAAGACCTATTATCCGCGTGTCCCGGAAGCCAATGGACGCAGATTCCTGCACGACTTGGACGATGTGAAGGACCATTTGGCAGACCGCACGGTCGATATGAGTTTCCTGGTCAACCGCGAGCTGACCCTGCCGTTCGGCGATTGGGCGGAGAGCGTTCGAACAGTACGGAACCAGTACGCACAGTCTCACCACTTGCCCGCTCGCCAACAAACTCTTGACTGGCAGAACACAAGCGTGGAGGGGAAAAAATGATCACCATTCCCGGGCCGGATTCGCGAATGGCAACATGCCGGGGAAGGAGGGTCAAACTGTGACAATCAGCAAACAACGCAATACTTTGCTGCTCGCGGCATGGCTTTGCGTTCCGGGAACAGCAACGATGGCGCTCCGGGCTGGCGACGCACCGGGTACTGTAACTGTTGAATACCGCTACTTCGACGGATTGGCTGAAATGGACGGAAACTGGGCAGCGCTCAAGGCGGCGAGCGATGGCAAGGTTTACGTCGGCCTTGCCTGCCACGGCTGCCACGGCCATCTGGTCTATTACGACTCCACGACCGACCGCATGGTAGACGTTGGAGATCTAACGAAACTCACAGGGGAGAGCGGGCTGGGCTTGGGACCGCAATCCAAGATTCATGCCAAGTTTGGTGAGGGTAAGGACGGCCGCATTTTCTTTGCGACGCACGGCGGATGGTGGTTCAACTATGCGCGCATTGATACGCCCGAGGGTTATCCCGGCGCGCACTACATGGCCTTCGACCCCAAGACCGGCCGCGTCCAGGATTTCGGCATTGGTCCCCGGTTTGAAGGCATAAACACCGGCGCTTACGATCCCAAATTCAATCGCATTTATGGGCTTACGCATCCGCGTGGGAGTTTTGTCTACTACGATGTGGCCACAGGCGCCAAGGTGGACAAGGGGCGAATGAACAATTTTGATTCCGTCTGCCGCACTCTGGGAATCGACGATGAGGGGAACGTGTACGGAAGCTTCGGCATGGGGCGCCTCTACAAATACGACCCGCGTACCGACAGCATTCGCGAGCTTTCCGTGACACTGCCCGTTCGCGCCAAGGGGATTTCCCTGGGGCGGGACTACAACAAGGCGGAAACAGCTTGGCGCGTGGTAGTGTGGGACCAGGAAACGCGAAAATTCTACGGGGTTGAAGAGAGCGAAACGACACTTTTCTCCTTCGATCCCTACGCCGGGCCGGATGGCGAGGTGCGCACTCTCGGGCAAATGTGCGTCCGGGAATTTGCCGGTCATCGCGACGTGCCCTACGCAACTTTGAGCCTTACTCTGGGCCACGACCGCAAGCTTTATTACGGGGTTGTGGGGAAGGAATTTGATTACGGTGCGAGCGCCGGTGTAGCAGCTTCCCACCTGATCACCTACGACCTTCGCACCCAGAGGATTGAGGACTTGGGTGAAATGCACGTGCCTGATGGACGCGCGGTGATTGGTACCAACGCAGCAGATACCGCGCCGGACGGGACTATCTATTTCGTCGGCGCCCTTCCCGTTGAGGCGTCTCAGGACGAACAAAACTATGGCGGCAAAATCGGGGGCGTCACTCCCTATCGGCTGGCCCTGTTTATCTATCACCCCAAAGCGTCCAAAGGAAATTGAGCTCAGCATGAAGAATCTAAAATTATTTCTGATTGCTCTGCTTCCAATCACCTGCATCGTCGCCTATGCCCAGAGGAATCCCGATTACGACAAGGTGGTCGTGCTGCAAACGCGCATTGACGCGCGTGATCTTGGTTATCCACCCGTCGATGTAATCCCGGACGGCGAATCCGGCATCACGTCGCTCATCGTGGCGCCCAATGGCAATCTTTACGGCGCCACCAGCGGCTTCCGCTCGCACCTGTTCGTTTTGATTCCCCAGCATGGCTACGTACAGCCGCTGGGAGTGATCCCGGGGGCAACTTCGGTCACCAATGCTCTCGCCGTGTCAGCCCGTGGAGAGATCTTAATCGGCTCCGCTCCCGGCGGTCACCTTCTTGAATACAAGCCCCAGAATGAGTACATACAGCTCATCCAAATCGGAAAGCCTCTGCCGGTTACGGATTTAGGTCAGCCCGTGCCGGGCGAAGGCATTACTGCCCTGGCTTGTAACGGGAACAGTGTTTATGGGCTGACCTCTCCGAATGCTCACCTGTTCGAATACTCCCTGATGACAGGAAAATTCGCGGACGTCGGCGTGGTGGCGGAAAAGGCTCCTGGCGCGGAGAAGTTGGGAGAGAAGTTCGAAACCGAAAAGATGATGTCGCGCATGCTGATTGTGAGCGGCCTCGGAGATGCCGTGTGGGGCTCTGGTCAATCCGGGGTCCTTTTCCACCACTATTTTGGGTCGAAGGAAGTCGGGAAACTTCGAATTCAAGCGCCTGCCATTCCTGGCCGCGAGCCCTGGACGCGCGTGGATGCTTTTGTCGCTGATCCTTCCGGCATGATTTATGGCGGAACTTCCGACGGGTACCTGTTTCGCCTGGATCCCGAAAAGCAGACAGTGACCAATCTCGGAAAACCTCTCATGCAATATCGAATCGACGGGCTGGTGCGCGGAGCGGACGGCAAGCTCTACGGAGTCGGCGGCGGCAAGGATGATATGGCCCGCCTCTTAAGTTACGATCCCTCCACCGGCGCCTACGACGTGCTGGGGTTCATTGACGTGAATCGCCGGCCCTACTACACCTGGCAGGCTTACGTGATTGGAGCGATGGCGTCGGATCGCTTCGGGACGATTTACATCGGCGAAGACGAACGAATTTCCAAGCTCTATCTTTTCTATCCCTGGCCATAAAAAGGAATGAGCCATATGGACCGGAGAGATTTCATGGGCACGGTTGCGGCGGGGCTTTCGCTGGCGAATCGCCCGGGCGCCACCCCAACACAAAGTGTTACAAAGCCCCCCGAAATCCAGCAAGGTGCCTGGGTTCAAAACGGTCTGATTGATGCCGGCGGCTGGCACGAGCCCTATATCTTTGTCGTCCGCCGCGGCGGCCAAAGACTCGATACCCGCGAGACCTACGAGTATCGCCAAAGCGAAGAGATGATTCGCCGGCTCCACGAGCGCGGGATCGAATGCTTCCACACCCACCTGTATAAAGGCTTCGGCATGGCAGCGGAATTGCCGGAGATGGAAGACGCCAAGAAGGCCTGCGCGGTCGCCCATCGCTATGGCATGAGGGTGGACACCTACATCCAGTGGAACACCATGATGTATGAAACATTCTTCACGGAAGAGCCGCGCGCCAAGGACTGGGTGCAGCGCGACGCGCTGGGCCAGCCGATTCTGCTCACCTACGGTTATCAACAATCGTTTCGCTATCGCCCCTGCTTTTCCCACCAGGAGTACATCGACTACCTGAAGAAGATTGTTCGTTACGCCATCGAAGAGGTGAAAACGGATTTCATCCACTTTGACAACTTCGATCTGAACGCCGAGCCTGATTCCTGCCACTGCAACGTCTGCACCAGTAAATTTCGCGAGCGCCTGGAAGCCAAGTATTCCGCCGCCGTGCGCAGGGAGCGCTTCGGATTTGAGAACGTCAGTTACGTGAATCCGCCCCAATGGAACCGGGATAATCCGCCGGAAAAGATGCAGATCATCTTTGACCCGGCCATTCAGGAATGGATTGATTTCCGCTGCCACATCATGGACGAAGCGCTGGGGCAGATGGCCTCCTTCATCCGCTCTCTCAATCCCGATGTGGTGGTTGAAATCAACCCGGGCGGCCTGACGGGCTCGAACCGCGCGTGGGAAAACGGCATTGACCACTCACGGCTCTTGAAGCGCACGCAGGTTTTCTGGACGGAGGAGCATAACCAACCGGAATATCGTCCCGACGGCACGATGGTCTCAACAATTCGGAGTTACAAGATGGGCCGGGCCTATCGCAACATCGCGCTGGCTTATCTGGCCGGAAGTGAAGCCGCCATCGGGGAAAGCCTTGCCTTCAACCACACCATCGGCATCGCGGGGCCGTATGACCTTTCTCCCGATCTGCCCAAATACATCCCCTTCTGCAAGCGGAATCGCGACCTTTACGTTGGCGCGGAGGAATTGGCCACGGTCGCGGTGCTTCGTTCTTATCCTTCCATCACTTACCACAACGCGCGAGCGCAATTGAGCGCGGTTTTGGTGGAACAAGCCCTCATTCAGGCCAAAATTCCCTTCCGCCTTTACTTTGATGAGCACCTCGCTGATCTGTCCGTCGAGCGCTGCAAGGTTTTGATCCTCCCCAATTCCGAATGCCTCTCCGATGAGCAGCTCGCTTCGATTCGCCGATTTGTGGAAGCCGGCGGCGGGCTGATTGCCACGGAGTCCGCAGGCCGCTACGACACCTGGCGCCGCCTCAGAGTGAAGCCCGGACTCGACGGGCTGGTGGACCATCAGCCGGAAGCTGCGGCATATGAAGAAGAGGTGGTGTCAGCCGCCGCTGAAGCCGCCCTGCCGCAGCGCAAGGAAGTGGGCAAGGGAAGAGTCGTCTATTTTCCACAACTCGAATTTGATGGACCCATGCCCCCTACCGCGCCGTACTTCGCAATCGACGTGGAATTCTGGAAGCGGCCCAAGAATTGGGAGGAGTTGGTGGAAGCAGTTCGCTGGGCGAGCCAGGGAGACATTCCCCTGCAAGTTCTCGGCCCCGAGTTTCTGGTGATTAACCTGACGGAACAGCCGGAGAATCGGCGGAGAATCGTTCACTTTGTGAACTACGACACGAAGGATTTTCCTTCCATCGAAAATGTCGACGTGCGCTGCGCGGTTCCACAAGGTGAGGCGGCGAGCGCCGTAAAATTCCTTGCGGCGATTCCCGAGGCGGAAATCGAACTCGACTTCAACATGCAAGGTACGGAGGCGGTGTTCACCGTTCCGAAGATCAACGTTTACGGTGTGGTGACGGTCAGTTGGTAGCGAAGCCATTCGGGTTTCGGTCCCTCCTAATTCAGGAGGAGCCGCGCGTATGTGCGCGGGTGGTTACCAGCACTCGACACGATGCGCTGCCCAACGTAAAAAATCTAGCCATGGACTGGAAGCCCATTCAACATCAGAAATGAATAGAAGACAATTCGCAACGCAAACAACCGCCCTCATCCTGAGCCCGGCATTGCGGTCTCTTCGCGGAACCGCCGCCGGCCCGGCGCCGCAGCCGGACTTCGTTGTCCCTTACAGCCAGGAATTGCCTGACATGCTGGTCGCTTATATGACTGGCCGGCTGAATCGGCTTGCCTCCGAGTGGGACCAGAAGAGGGCGCAAATCCAGACTGTCGGGGAACTCGAAGCTCGCAATTCCTTTGTGCGGCAGAAATTTCTAGAGATGCTTGGCCCTTTTCCGGCGCGCAATCCCTTGAAACCTGTCGCCGTTAAAATTCTCAACAGAGGTGCCTACCGCGTCGAGAATGTCATGTTCCAAAGCCGGCCGGATTTCTGGGTCACGGGAAATCTTTACGTGCCTGCGAACGGCAACGGACCGTTTCCAGCTATCATCTCGCCTTGCGGGCATTACCCTCTGGCTCGAATGACCTCTCAGTATCAAAGCGTCTACCAAAACCTGGTGCGAAGCGGCTTCGTGGTGCTCGCCTACGATCCCATTGGGCAAGGCGAGCGGCGGCAATATTGGAATCCCCAAACCGGCGTCACGGAAGTCGGCGGCCCGGTGCACGAGCATTCCATGCCCGGCCAGATTCTGCTGCTCATGGGCGAGAGCCTGACGAATTATCGCGTCTGGGACGGCATGCGCGCCATCGATTACCTCCTTACCCGGCGGGAAGTAGACGGCAAAAGGATTGGCTGCGCCGGGCATTCCGGCGGCGGGACATTGACCAAGTTCATCAGCGTGGCGGATGAACGCGTTCAGTGCTCAGCCATCATTGAGGGTGGCACCGCCAACCGCTGGCCCATCAAGCTGGCACCCTGGGAACCGTTTGGGCCGGCCGATGTGGAGCAAAACGTCTTCCCGTCCGCCCTCTATGGCATCGACAACGTCGATTTGCACGTCGCCATCGGCCCGCGCCCCTTGCTGGCGGCCACGGAAGAGCCCACGCCCGCGTGGAACGCAGCCGTGGGCGCAATTCGCGATCGTTATCAACTGCTTGGCGTGCCGGAAAAGTTCACTGCGGTTTCCGCCGCCGACCCGCACTCCTGGACGATGAAGCTGCGGCTTGCCACCACGGATTGGTTCTCGCGCTGGTTCTACCATCGCCCGGGGCCTGTGAATGAGCCTCCGTTTGTGCTGGAGCCTGCTGAAGCGCTTTACTGCACGCCAAACGGCTCCATCCGTTATTCCCGAACTGGCGAAACCATCTTTTCGCTGATCGTGAAAAAGCAGACAAGTCTTCCCCCGGCGCGCCCGGTTCCCAAGACCCCGCAGGAGCGCCAGGCTATGAGCGAAGAAATCCGCGAGAAGATTCGTACTCTGCTGCGATATGAAAAATCCAATCAGCCTCTGAATCCGCGCCTGATCGTCACTACACCGCGCAAGGGCTATAAGATCGAAAAGGTACAATTTATGTCGGAGCCGGGAATCTACATTCCGGTGTGGGTCTTTATTCCGGACAATGCCTCGCCTCCTCTCACCCCAATCCTGCATGTGAGCGACGAAAGCGTTGAAGACGAGGGAATGGAGTTTGAGGGAGAGGAGGATTCCGGGCAGGCGCACAGCGCCATTGACGAGATGGTGCGCAAGGGAAACCTGGTGGTGGCGGTTGACATCCGTGGAATCGGGTTAACCCGGCCTGAGCACGGAAAACTCTACGAGGGAG
>JASHSC010000586.1 GCA_030036915.1 Terriglobia bacterium | reverse complement strand
CCGTCGTCGTAAATGAACGGCGGCAGCGTGGGATCGACCGAATGCGGGTCGGTGTGCCAGCGATAGAACGTGAGCGCCTGACGGTCGCACATGCTGCGCAGGCGGATTCGGTTGCCGTCAACGCGCATCACTTCTTCGTAGCAGGCCGCGCCGAAATCCTGCATGCGCAGCGCGCAGCGCACCACGTCTTTCCAGGCCTGCGAGTGCCACGAGCCGCGATGATCCTTCCATTCCAGCCCGTTGAAAAAATTGTCGCGAATGAATTCGCACACTTCCTTGGCCTTCGCCTCGGTCTGCTGCCCCGCGCCGGTATTGGAAACTGGAAACTTGAAATCGGAAACTGGACCGTCTTCCGGTTTCGAGTTTCCAGTTTCAGTTTCGTCACGTCTCCGGGAACGACCTCCCACCGCGCCGACATGATGGGCAGCTTGCAGGCGCGCAGCGTGCCCGCCACTTGCCCATCGCCGCGGCGCATTTCCTGATACGTCCAGATGCCGTTGATACCTTCCAGCTTGGGGTTGTATTCGCCCAGCTCGCGGATGAATCCGGAAGTGATGGGAGTGCCGGGAAGGCCCATGACGGGAACCCAGCCGGCGCGAATGCGCTCCGTGTAAGCCGCGGCGGAAATGGGTTCGGGAGCAGGCTGGGAGGGAACGGAATTCACGGGAGCCACCGGCAAGCCGCCGGGTGTAGTCATGGGAGATGGTGTGAGCGGCAAGCGATCGACGGCCGGAGTTGCCGGCGGTTGGTTCGTGGCGGGCGAAGTACGAAGGCTGAAGGCTGAAGGATGAAGTCCGATCTCGCGGTCCGCGAGAGCGACGGCCTTATCGATCTGCGCTTGCAACGCTTTTGACGCGGATCGCCCCTCGCGCAAGAGCGCGCGCATCTGGTGGCCGTTTCCCGAACTGTGTCCGTTGCGCTTTTTTAGCATGTGAAGTTCATCCTTCAGAATTTCCAAGTCCGATCTCTCGACCGCCATCGGCGGTCGCCTCTGTAGCGGCGCTCTATGAGCGTCGCCGGCGGTCATAGACCGCCGCTACAAAACCATCTCCGTCAAACCGCCCACTATCGGCGCTCCCGTCAAAAATGCCTGTTCGCCGAAGCTGGCCGGCGCCTCATGGGCGGCGTTCACCACCAGGGCGAGCGCCCAGAAGCGGTCGGCGTGCCCACGGTCGGTGTGCTCCGCGTCGAATCGAACGTTGCCCGCCGGGGTCACGAAGCGCTTCACCGCGTTGATATCCCCGCGCACCTCGCGGTTATCGGGAATGCGCACGGTGCGGTCCTCAAACCTCTGCTTCACCATAGGGGCGATGCGTTCCTTGAACGCCGCGGTGAATTGCACGGGCTCGACGATGGAGCCGTATTTCTGCACCAGGTGCTCGGCCAGCATCATGCCCAGGCCGGATTGGTCAACGCAGCACCTACGGATAGAAACTGGAAGCTGGAAACTGGAAACTGGCTCGCATTTTCCAGTTTCCAGTTTCTGTTTTCCGGTTTCTATCAATCGGCAGATTGATCGCTCCTGCTCATCAAACGAAATTCCCTTCATCGTCAGCAGGTGGCGCGACCACAGCACGCCTCCGACTTTTTCAAAGAGCCAGGCAATGGTCAGGTCGCGCTTGCGGCCGATGTCGATGCCCAAATACAGTTCGCGGACGTAGGGGCGGCCCTCGGGGCCGCCCAGGGCAGACGCGAGGCCTGCCTCTACGGTCCACTCTGCGGTTGCTTCCTCGTGCACGCACGACGAAATCATTTCAATGGGAATGTAATTCTGCGCGTCGGAAAGGAACTGG
This sequence comes from Terriglobia bacterium, assembly GCA_030036915.1. Taxonomy (GTDB): domain Bacteria; phylum Acidobacteriota; class Terriglobia; order UBA7540; family UBA7540; genus Bog-366. The sequence continues at coordinate 5,293 of JASHSC010000586.1, read as the reverse complement.
CAGCCATACTCCTGCAGCCACATTTCTTCGTCATCGCACCCGGCGCGGAGCAAATCGAGGTCCGCCGGAAGGCCCTGGCGAACGGCTTCGTAGATGTCGATTTTGTGGCCAGACCAAAGGACGTCCTTTGTCCCTTGTCCTTTGTCACTCGTCGTCTCCAATGCGCTGCCCCCGCAAGCTGAGGGACCAGGGACCAAGGACAAAGGACCAGTGACAAGTCCCGCCGCCTTGGCAATTTCAAAAAACTTTCCCCCCGTGCCGTTGGGCGTGGAGATCACTTCAATCGAATGTCCGCGCGTGATGATGGGGAAGCACGCAGCGTAAATTTTGCGCGCGTCGCCGTGGAAGGCGAACTCGTCCAGCACGATGTTCCCGGAATATCCCCGCGCCGTGTCGGGATTGGCCGGCAGGCCGATGATGCGCGACTGGTTGTGGGGGAAATACACTTCCATGGTGGTTTCGTCCGATTCCTGCGTTTCAGAGAATTCCGGCAGCATCCTGAATTCCTCAAAGGTTTGGCAGAAATTCTTGACCTTCTCCATGAACAATCTTGATTGCCGCTCGCCTTTGGAAATGATGATGTACTCCGTGCGGCTTTCCATGCACTTCAGGACGGCGCGAAGAGCCGCGGCGAAACTTTTGCCGCTCTGCCGGCTCCATACCGCCACCTTCAGTTGAGAGTCGTCCTTGACCCAGCGGTATTGGTAGGGCAGAACGGGAACGCGCTTTCTCCACTCGAATGAATCCTGCGTTTCCGTCAGCTCCGGCTGCGCAGGCTTCCGGCCGCGCGAGGGCGACTGGAAAATCGGGTGAAGCGGCGCGCTCAACGTTGCCGCCGTTCCCAAACCCCGCCCCGGCCCCAGATCCGCTCCCAAACCCTGGTTGGTCCTGCCGCTTTGCGCCGCGCCCCGGCCCCGCGTTGCCGACGATTTTGAATTTCTGCGTTTAGCCATTGGCAATTTGCCTTGCTCGTTCGTACGTGGCACTTACCTAAATACCCCTTCTTAATCGCGCCGCAATGGAAGGGCGGGGCTTCAGCCCCGCCGTTCAGGGCGGCCTCGTCTTTGGGGCTTTAGCCCCTGAAACGGCGTTGCTTCAGGCCCTAAAGGCCCGGTTCACTGCGACATCCCTAACGGCGGGGCTGAAGCCCCGCCCTTCCGGGACTCCTCCGAAGCGGCTGCGTCCGTGGAACCCTCGGCGACGGATGAATGCACCGGCGCCGGCGGCGGATCGTCATCAGCGAGCCCGAAAATTTCCTTCACTCTGCGCAGCACATTCCTCTGCTGGGTCTCGCGGTCGATCTCCTGACCGTCACCGGGTTTCAGTTGCCCGGTCTTGTAGAGGAATTCCTGCTCTTTCAGGTTTTGCGCGCGGATTTTTATGAAAAGCGTTCGCGCCGCGATGAGCTGCGGGATGGACATCTTATCCATCAGCTCCCAAAGCTTGGCCAGGGCTGCGGCATCCAGTCCCGCATCGCCGCCAAAATCCTGAATGGCCTCCATGGTCTCGATCTTCGCCTGGATGCGGTTTTGTTGAGGCACCCAGCGTGTGCGTCGAAAATGCTGAACCATGGCCCTGTTGACCGAAACACCAAATTGTTTCTTGAGCACGGCGGAAATTGTTGCCGCTTTAATGCCCCGGCGCAGACAGTCCTTCACGCAGCCGGCGACCCCGGGATGTTGAGCCTCGAGTTTTTCGATCTGGCACAACACCTTATACATTTCGCCCCCGGCAGTTTCTCTTCATTTCAGGTCCCCCAGAATTCCGTCCATGGCCGAGCGGATTTCCCGTTCGCGCTGCAATTCCTGCGCGGCGTGAGCCTCAACGAGTTTTTCGCGAAGTCGTTCCTGCTCCGGCGCCCAGCGCCTGGTGCGGAACCGCCCGAGCGCAGATTTTGAAAGGCGAACCTGATAGCGCTCAAGAACCAGCTCGACGATTTGCCGGCAGGGAATGCCTTGAGACATCCATTGCCGCAACTGGTCCGCGAGGCCGGGATGCTGGTAATCGAGCTTTTCGACCTTGGTCAGGTCTTTACGCATTCAGCGCCACCTTCCTGCCTCGGCGTGAGGGATTCATCACAATTCCGCGCCGGCCGTTGCGGATCCTCGCGCGCTTCGCCTCCTCGCAGGCGATCTGCTCTTCCACCAGCACCTGAATTCTCTGTTGCATGGCCATTTCGTGCTCGCGCACCCAGCGCCGCCGTCGGAACCGCGCCACCGGCGTCTCCGAGATGTGGAGCTGGTACTTTTCCAGAACCAGCCCGGGAATCTTGCGCACTGCAATTCCTTGCAAAAACCACTCACGCAGTTGATCCGCCAGGCCGGGATAATCGTGGTCGAGCTTTTCGATTTTGGTCAGCCGTTTCAGTTGGGTCATCATGCATCCATACCTTGGGTTAGTGGAACGTAGGGGCAGGCCTCGCCCTGCGACCCAAAGCCTTCGGGCGACGGGTCGTGCCTGCCCAGGGCGCCCGAGAGGGGCGCCGCTACGGTCGCGAACCGCTTCAATTGGGCAGCCCGCGCAATTGCTGCGCGAGCGCCAGCGCAAATTCATCCTCGCGAGTGTTGAGCCGGGCGATCAGCGCATCAATGCGCTTCTCCAGCATCAATTCCTGCTCATGTGCCCATCGCCGGGAGCGAAAACTCGCGACGAGTGCTTCCGTAATCCTCAGGTTGTATTTCGCAAACACTAGCTTGGGCACCTGCCTCACGGCCACGCCCTGCGCGAACCACTCGCGCACTTGGTCCGCCAGGCCGGGATATACGTGGTCGAGCTTTTCGATTTTGGTCAGGCGTCTCATGGTGTTATTGGGTCATTGAAACATCTCTTGTCGGATCATCGGACCATCGGTTCATGGTTGGTTTTGGGCTCGATTCATCGGACATTCGCCGGATCGAGGATTTTTATGAACCGATGGCCGGATGACCCGCTCACATCACTCCGGTCCATCGCCGCACTTGCGCGCGCCGCTCCTCCCAGTGCGCTCTTCGCGATCTCTCGACCGCCGCCAGGCTCAGGCTTTCGCCAAATTGCGCTTCAATCAGCGCCCTCACCGCCCGCCCCGGCCAGCAGGCGTTGAACATGGCAATCACGCGCTCACGTAAGCCGGCGTGCCGGGACTGCAATTTTTGCAATTTGCCTCGACGCATCACTTGACCCCCGACTTCCTGTTCAAACCACCGGCGTGGTGCAATGGCCCTGGCCTGGGCCCCAACGGGGCGACCGAACGGAGCCCAGACCAACGGCCTGGGTCGGAGGATCAGCTCACCTACGGCCCAAGCCCTGAAAGGGCGGAAGAACCTTTTCAAATCGCGCCTGTGGCAGCGTCATCTTTATGTCGCCCTTTCAGGGCTGAGAAACTCAAAACGCACCATGGCCCCAGGCCTTCGGCCTGGGCTTTGTTCGCACGCCCCTTTGGGGCTCAACCTCGCGACGGGGGTGGTTACCCGCGCGGTCGCAAATGGCCAAATGACCCAATGGCTCAATGACCCAATTCATCTCGCTTCTCCCAGCGCCACGCAGCGGCGGTCGTATTCATCCACTCCGTTGGCGGTAATGCGCGTCCAGAGGATCACCTCCGGCTGGCCGACCTTCTTTTCGCTGCCGAGCTCCACCCAGCCGCGGTCGCGCATGTAGCGCAGGTGAAATTCCACGCCGGTCAAATTCACCGGGCGCAGGCAATCATCCAGGTAGATCACGATGCTCCGCGGGGTGACGGGCTGAAGTCCGCATTCGTTCAAGTAGCGAAGAATTTCGGTGCGGTCCAACTCTTGCTCCGATTTGGTTTTCACCTTGGCCATGGGCATTCCTTTGAGAGAAAATCAAAATTGGAAACTCGAAACTCGCAGCCAATCTGAAGATGTTCGAATTTCATGGTGCGGCGGAAGGGCGGGGCTTCAGCCTCGCCGCCTGAAGTCGCGAAGTTTTTGGGCTTTAGCCCCTGAAGCGGCTTTGCTTCAGGGCCTAAAGGCCCCTTCCACCGTTTCGTTCGCTGCGGCGGGGCTGAAGCCCCGCCCTTCCAGGAACTTCGTCTTGCTCACTCACTCGCCCTCCTGCGCCTAACTCAGGACGTGCTCAATCTTTCTGGACATCAGGCGGAGCTCGCGGCCGATCTGCTCGCGCTCGGCGGCGATTTTTGCCACTTCTTCGCGCGTTGCCATCATCAGCCCCTTCAGCTCCATCACCTGGCCGGAAACCAGGTTCTGCGTCTCAATCGCTTCCGCCACCCGCTCCAGCGATACCGCGCTCTTTTCGAGGCTTCCCGGGACTCGCATCAGCTCGCGCGTCGCGCCCGAAAACAGCCGGTAAGCTCCCACGCCCGCCATGCTCGCTCCCAAAAAACCGCCGGCCCCCATCAACACCGCCTGAATTTCAGTCGCAGAAATCATCTGGAAAGTCCTCAGTGGTCAATTTTCGGTCGTCGCCTTCCGGCTGCCACTCACTGAGAACTGGCAACTGATGTCTGAGAACTTTTTGCCGGCACCACCTGCCTCCACAAACCCTCATACAGCGCGTGCTGGCCGGCGAATTGCAGTACCGCGGAGACGAGCAACGTCAGAAATCCGTGGATCGCCGTCGTGGCGTCCGGCCAGGTCACCGTCAAACTGTGCGGCGTGTGCGCAAACTGAATTCCCATGGAAGTCGCGAGCGCCGTCGCTGCGCTGGTGGCCACGCAAACCTTGGGCTTCGCCTGGTCAATCCAGGCCAGAGCCTTCGCCTTTGACCGTTTTGCTAACTGAATGAAAAAAGGCATCATGAAGGTAACTAATGCCTGAATTTGAATCGCGTTTTGGTCCATGGTCCCGTTGTCCTTTGTCGGTGATCTGTTCAGGCCGTTACCGCCGCCAAATCTTTCTCAAGGCCCGCTAAATCAAATCCGCTGGGCGAAATTCCGTTCGTCTTCATCCAGTCGTTTGAAACCAGCGCGTACGCCTCACTGCAATACTTCTCGAACCACGCCCACGTCATCTTTTTGAGCTGACCCCAGGTGATGCAGGTCAGAAAGCCGGGACATGGGACAAGCGATACGGGATTCGCGGAAACCGGGCCGCCTGCGGCGGCTGTAGCGCGGCTGTCCTCAGCCGCGTCGCGGATGGTGACACCCGCGCTACAGTCGTACCCCACTACGTACACCGCGTGCCCGCCCCACGGGCCGGGCGCGGATTGCTCGCTCGATGAGGTTGGGTCAACGTCCCAAACGTCCTGCGTCTGTGCGCGGAGCGGCATTTCCAGGCCGATGTAGATCCCGCCGAAAAGCCAGATGGCGGTTTCAACCAAATTGGCGCGCGCTCCG
>JASHSC010000585.1 GCA_030036915.1 Terriglobia bacterium | reverse complement strand
CGGCTGGAATATGGGCAAAGGAGACGGAGGATTCTATGGCCGATATGAGTGCGTCGAACACCGAATCCAGGGCGCGGACCGCGTCTATGCAGCCGGCAGCGAGATGCGGGCTGATGCCGTCGCGCTGGCCTACTGACCGCTTGGACGCGTGGGGGTGAATCGCCTGACCAGCCTGGTTTGAGCAAGCTGATCCCCCATTCGCGCTCCAAAAGTGCCGAAACACGGCCTGTCAAGTACTGGTATCTTGGTACTATCGCGGCAGGAATAGTTCTCCCTTGACTCCGCAACGCTGAATGCTAGAATCCGCGTTATAACGAAAGAATGCGATTTGGAAGTACCCAACGGTTGCAGGCTATAGGTTTGAAGGCTTAAGGAAATTCACCTCGGGGCCCCCTACGGAGCGGTGGTAAGAATACCGCGCGAAATGTTGGAGATCCCATTGCGCCAGCCGACCGAAACACACTTCCCCACACCGTCATCATTGAGCCGGATTCATCCCCTTCGAACAAACTTCAAACAAAGGAGAAAACACTGATGACAGAAAAAAAGAAAGGCAAGCACCCGACCGCGAAACCCACCAAGATCCGAAAGGATGAGCTTTCTGAGAAGGATCTGGAGAAGGCTTCCGGCGGAACGTGGGCCAAGGGTGGAATCACCGCCACAGAGTCTTAGGCCAGGGACGCAGTTGCGGATTTTCAGGCGGCGGACCCATGCGGACCGCCGCCTTCCCATCAACTGTCCGAAAAAGAACTTGAGAAGGCCTCCGGCTGCGGAACCGGCAGTGGTGCCGGAAAAGTCGGTTTATGGATGAAACCGTCGGGAAGATCTGAGGCGCAGCCAAACGACCGGCTGAGCCTCATTTCTCGCTCCGGTTCAGCACCAAACCTTGACTCCGCAAGTCCCCGTGCTAAAATGACCCGCAGGTTAAGACCGGAATCATCCCATGAAGAGACTGGAGAGCCAGTGGCCGGCGCTTGCGGCGGGTGCCATTCTAATCGCGTGGTGCCTCCCGACCTTTGGCCAAACCGCCGCCCCTTCAAGCCAAACCCTTAGCCTGATCGAAGCCTTACAATCCACTCTCGCCAACCAACCCGCGCTGCGCGTCCAGCAGCAGCAGGTGGTTTCGAGCAAAGCCCTCCGCCGCCAAGCAAGCGGCCCGTTTGACACGGTGATCACCTCCACGCTCTCCCAAACGCGCACCAACAATCCCCTAACGGTTTTCGACCAGGAGGAGGCAGCGCTGCTGGGAATCGTCACTAACAATCAAGTGGTCAACCTCACCACGCTGGACGTGGGGGCCAGCAAGGAATATCGCAACGGAATAACGGTCAGCCCCAGCCTGTACAACACACGGACCACAGACAATATTTATGACATAGGAGGTGTAAACCTCACCACGCTCGCCATTCAGGTAAACGTGCCGCTGCTCCGCGGGCGCGGGCGCAGTGTGGTGGCGGCGGCGGAAACCGCGGCGGGGATGGAAGTGGACGCCACGCTGCTCGACCTCAACCAAACTATCAGCGCTCTGCTGACCAATACCGCTTCGAACTACTGGAATGCCGTGGGGGCGGCGCAAAATCTGAAAGTAGCCCAGGAATCGGAAGACCGCGGCAAGGTATACGTGGAAAACGTACAGACGCTCATCAATGCCGGTCGCGTTCCTGAAGCGGAAATTCACCAGGTGAATGCCAATCTGGCAATACGCTCGGCCGCGCGCATCGCCGCTGAGCAGAACCTGCTCGCTGCGCGCCAGCAACTTGCCCTGGCGATGGGACTGAGCACCGACCAGATGGCCGGCGTGGGCATTCCCAGCGAGGATTTCCCCAAGGATGACGCGCAGATGCTGGCCCCGCTGAATTCCCATTCTATCGATGATTTCTATAATTCCGCGCTTGAGCAGCGCGCCGATTACCTGGCGGCAAAGAAGCGCGAGGCCGAGGAGAAGACGTTGGTGACGCCGGCACGCAATAGCCTGCTCCCTCAGCTCAGTCTCAACCTCAGCTCGGGCTACTCCAGCCTGGACGAGGGCACCGGTGTAGGCAACTTCTTCAGCGCTCCGGGGCGTGCGCCGCGCGGGCCGGACGTGGGCGTGGGCGTCACGTACCAGTTTCCGCCCAGCAACAACGCTGCCTACGGAGCGCTGATGCTGGCGCAATCCAACGTTCGCCAGGCGGAACTGCACACCCTCCAGTCTTCGCAGACGATTATGGCATCGGTGGTGACGGCCGTGGGCGGGGTGCGCAACGCGGCCCTGCAACTGCAGAGGGCACGCGACGCGGTGACCGCTTCGCAAGCGGCGCTGGAGGGCGAACGCGAAAAGTATCGCCTGGGAGTTGGCCAACTCGTCGATGTGCTGACCATGGAGGACCGCTTGACCGTGGCCCAGCAGACCTACGTGAGTGCGGAATTGGGCTATGCCCAGGCGCTCGCGCAGTTGCGCTTCGCCACGGGCTCTATCGTCGCGCCGGACCAGACTGTGCAGTCGGTGGACCGCGAAGTCTTTTTCACTGTGCCAGTACCGGCGGCGAAGAAGCCGTAGCCTGTGGCGGCGCTCTACCGGCACCGAAAATCGTACCGGCGGTCAGAGGTCGCCACTGCATAGAATGAGGCAACATGGATACGAACATCTTCCGCAAGACATCGCTTGAGCGCCTGTCTTCCCCCGAGCAGCTTGACACGATAATGCGGATTACCGACGCCAAGCGCTGGCTGGCTTTGATGGGGATTTTTCTGATCCTGGGCGTTGCAGTAATTTGGGGATATGAAGGAACAATTGACACCAAGGTGAGCGGATCGGGCGTGATCGTGCGCGCCGGAACAGTTCTGAATGTGGTGGCCTCGGGTTCCGGGCAGGTCGCAAGCATCAGCGTCAACTTGGGCGATCGCGTGAAAGCGGATCAAGTGGTGGCCAAAGTCTCCGACCCTGAAATGCTCGAGAGAATCCGGCTGGCTCGCGAAGCGCTGAATGAAACGAAAGACGAACGGGAGCGCAATCTGGTCCTGCGACAGCAAGGTGCGCAACTTCAACTCGATGCCCTGTCCCGCGACGAGGCCAACGCCCAGCGGCAGATTCAGGAGTTCGGGGAACAGGCGAAGATTGCCACCGATCAGATCAGCGTGGATAATCAACTCCTGGGCAAAGGACTGATTACCCGCCAGCAAACCCTTCAAGACCAGCAGAAGCTGGTGGAAATCAACGGGCAGATCGAAACGCTGCGCGCCAAGATTAAACAGATTGAAGCCGATCAATACACGGCGAAAACCAATCCGCAACAACTTGATGAGGAAATGCAGTCCCGTATTGCCGAGCTGGAGCGCAACCTCGCCGGCCTCGAGAATCAGATGGCGCTTCAGTCGAGCGTCCAGAGTCCCTATGACGGTCAGGTGATCGAGATGAAAGCCGTGCCCGGCAGCCTGGTCTCCGCAGGCAGCCCCATTCTGAGCATTCAGCCCGAGGGGAACAATTTGGAAGTGCTCGTCTACCTGCCCTCTCTGCAAGCCAAATCTGTGCAGCCCGGAATGGCCGCGGAAATTTCACCCTCTACCGTGAAACGCGAGGAGTTCGGATTCATCCGCGGTAAGGTAGTTTACGCCGGTGAGTTCCCCGCCACATTTGATGCTCTGATGCGGAATTTCCAGAACGAAACGTTGGTGCGTTCGATCATGGCGGCGGGCCCGGTGACGGAATTGCGGGTCAGCATGCAGCGAGATCCCGGTAGCGTAAGCAGTTATTTGTGGTCATCGTCGCGCGGGCCGGACATTACTATCACCAGCGGCACGCTCTGCACGGTTGAGGTGATCACCCGCCAGCAACCTCCAGTGAGTTTGCTGTTCCCGTTTGTGAAGGGGAAGCTCGGATTGAGTTAATCATTTGAACGAGGGGCTGAACCGAAGCAAGCCAAGAGAATTTCATGGCTACAACTGCCATAGATTCCCAAGAAGCCGCAGCGGCGAGTTTCATGGAGAAGCTGCTGGGGCGCAACCGCGTCCGCACCCCCACAGTTCTTCAGATGGAGGCGACGGAGTGCGGCGCGGCCTCATTAGCAATAATTCTCGCCTACCACGGCCGCATTGTTCCACTTGAAGAACTGCGCGTCGCTTGCGGCGTTTCTCGTGACGGGAGCAAAGCCAGCAGCCTGTTAAAAGCCGCCCGCACCTTTGGACTGCGGGCGCGAGGCTTCAAGAAGGAACCCGCGCAGCTCCGAGAACTTCCCCTCCCCATGATCATATTCTGGAACTTCAACCACTTCCTGGTGGTCGAGGGGTTCGGAAAGAAGGGTGTTTATCTCAACGACCCGGCCGAGGGACCACGTTGGGTGGAGGAGAGCGAGTTTGACGAATCTTTCACCGGCGTTGTTCTGACCTTCGAGAAAGAAGAGGAGTTTGAAAAAGGCGGCGAGAAGCCCGGAGTCATCCGGATGCTTGCCAGCCGCCTGCCGGGAAGCCGCGTCGCGCTTCTATACCTCATGCTGGCCACACTGGGCCTGGCGCTTCCGAATCTCATCATACCCGTCTTTTTCAAAATATACGTCGATAGCCTCCTCGTCAGCGGGCTCACCAGTTGGCTTGTGCCGCTTTTGCTGGCCATGACGGCTACAGCCATTGTAAAGGCGTTCCTGACCATGCTTCAGCAGGATTCCCTGATGCACGTCGAGCTGAAGCTGGCGCTTACCTCTTCCGCAAAGTTTTTCTGGCATGTGCTGCGCCTGCCCACCGAGTTCTTCGCCCAGAGATATGCCGGAGAAGTGTCGTCGCGTCTCCAACTCAATGACCAAGTGGCCACGCTGCTCTCCGGCGATGTGGCGACGAACCTCGTCAACATTCTCCTCATAGGGATATACGCGGCCCTGCTGGTTCAGTACGATCCGCTGCTGACGCTCATCGGAGTCCTCATGGCAGCCATCAACATTGCCGCGCTACGCATTGTGCAGCGAAGGCGCGTCGATCAGAACCGTCACCTGCTTCAGGAGCAGGGCTGCCTGTACGGAGTTTCGGTTAGTGGATTGCAAACGATTGAAACTCTGAAATCGTCCGCCTCGGAATCCGACTTCTTCGCGCGCTGGAGCGGCTACCAGGCGAAGGTCGTCAATGCCGGCCAGCGCTTCGGCTATTCCTCCGTCTTTCTTTCGGCTATCCCCACTTTTCTTACCGGGCTCAATACCGCTGCCATCCTAGGCCTGGGCGGGCTGCGGGTGATGAACGGATTCCTGACCATGGGAATGCTCATCGCCTTTCAAAGTCTGATGACCAGCTTCATCGACCCTGTCAACAAGCTGGTTGACCTCGGCAACAAGATGCAGGTAATTGAAGGCGATCTCGCCCGGCTGGATGACACGCTTCGCTACCCCACCGATCCACAGGTGGACTCAGCAGCGGTGCCCACTCCAGGCCACGCTGAACATGAGCGGTTGGCCGGACACCTGCAAATGGTGGATGTGACATTCGGCTATAGCCGCCTGGAAGCCCCGCTGATTTCCAACTTCAGCCTTACCTTGAAGCCCGGGCAACGCGTGGCGCTCGTGGGTGCCTCGGGCAGCGGGAAGTCCACCGTGTCGAAGATCGTTTCCGGGCTTTACCAACCATGGTCCGGGGAAGTGCTTTTTGACGGGTGCCCGCGCAACCAGATTTCCCGCAGCGTACTGAACAATTCCATCGCCCTCGTCGACCAGGAGATTTTTCTCTTCGACGGAACTTTGCGCGAAAACCTGACCATGTGGGACTCCACCGTGGAGCAATCGTCCCTGAACCGCGCTGCCCAGGACGCGGGCGTTTACGACGAAATCACCAGCCTCCCCAATGGATTCGAATTCCGGGTGGAAGAGGGTGGGCGGAACCTGAGCGGCGGCCAACGGCAGCGTTTGGAAATCACTCGCGCGCTTGTTAACAATCCGCGCATTCTCATTCTCGACGAGGCCACCAGCTCGCTGGACGCTTATAGTGAAAAACACGTTGACGATTGCCTGCGGCGCCGCGGCATTACATGCCTGATCGTCGCTCACCGCCTGAGCACCATTCGCGACGCCGATGAAATCATTGTGCTGGAAAAGGGTGAGGTGGTGCAGCGTGGCACGCATGAAGAAATGATTCAAGAAAACGGGCCATATCGAAGGTTGATCGAGGCGGTGTAAGAGCGCGGGATGAACGTTCCCCAGACAATCCGGCTGGAGGAGCTGGGAGAAACCCAGTCATTGCACTCCGGAATCCCCTTGCCCATTGAGGACCCCGAAATCTTTTGGGTGATTCTCGAGGGCAAGCTTGATCTTTACCTTGTCGAGCTGAAGAGTGGCGAACCCTCCGGTGCGCGCCATCATTTTATTCGCGTGGAAAGCGGAAATCCTGTGCTGGGATTCTCCAGGCTACCCGATGCAGCGTTCGGAGTGATTGCCAATCCTGCGGTTGGCTCGAAAGTTCTTCGGCTGCCAGTGAAACTGCTTCAGAATTCGGCACCCGATTCCGTCCTGCCCCTTATCGAGAAGTGGATCGAAAATATCGGGTCGGCCGTCGCGGACCGGACTGCGCCCAAGAATTTCCAAATCCTGACGCCCGGTTCTGACGTGATCTTGGACGGCAAGCCGGCCGCAATACTTCCTCTTGCCAGCCTGGCATGGGTTCGCCATCGAGAAGGCACTTCCCGCCTGTTGGGTGACGACCAGATGCCGGCAACCGATCCCAAGAGATTTTTCCCCGTAAGCCGCTGGGCGTGGCTGGAAGCTTCCGCGCCCGCCCATCTGGAATGCCTCGAAACACGGGAGTGGCTTGAAGCAGACCCGCAGTGGCTGGGTTTGCGGCAATTCCAGGAACAGATTTATTCCTATCTCGTCGCCCAGAGGCGCCGCGATGAGCAGAAAGAAAAAGTGCGATTGGGAATGCTAGCAGAGGCTGACACCAATGTCTTCGAAGCCGCCTTGTACAAAATCGCCGAGCCGCTTCGGGGTGAAGAAAAAACCCTTCTTGATTCCGGAAGCGGTTCGGCCGATCCATTGATCCAGGTTTTCCGGCTGGTGGGCACCGCGGCCGGAATACAGATTGCGCACGTTCCGCGCCTTCAGGAATTCATCAAGCTACGCGATCCAGTGAGCGCCTTTGCACAGGCTGCGCGCATACGCACCCGGCAGGTGATGCTGAAAGGGCGCTGGTGGGAAATGGAAAGCGAGCCGATGGTGGCCTTTGTTGAGCAGGACAAGCGGCCCGTCGCCCTGCTGCCCGGGCGGCGAGTTTATCAACTTTATGACCCTTCCACGCGGGCCAAAACACTTGTTCATGAAGAACTCGCCGCGCAGCTTCAAGGGTTCGCTTACGTTCTCTATCGCCCCTTCCCTCCCAAGGCGCTCACCTTGCGCGACATCCTTTCCTTTGGACTGAGGAATTGCGGCACGGACGCCGCCACAGTTCTGCTGATGGGAATCGCCGCGGGCCTGCTGGGCATGATCACTCCCATATTTACGGGAATCATTTTCGATTCCGTCATTCCCGGCGCAGAGCGAAGCACGTTGGCGGAATTAAGCGCTTTCCTGGTGATCTGTGCGATTGCAACAGCGCTGTTCACACTCACCCGCAGCCTTGCCACCCTCCGACTGCAAAGCAAAATGGAAGCTTCCATCCAGGCCGCTGTGTGGGACCGGCTGCTCGCCCTCCCCGTTCCCTTTTTCCGGCAATTCACATCGGGCGACCTGGCGCGGCGGAGCCTGGGTATCAGCCAGATTCGCGAGGCGCTCACCGGCTCGGCGCTGGCATCGATACTGACCGGGATGTTTTCGATCACCTCGTGCGCCCTGATGTTCTATTACAGTTGGCGGCTGGGCCTGATTGCTACGATTTTGGTCCTCTGCTCGTTCCTCGTCTTCACCTTGTGCGGCTGGTTGCAAGTCCGAATCCTGCGCGAAGTCTCGACACTGGGCGGACGAATTTCCGGAATGACGCTGCAATTCATCAACGGCATTTCAAAGTTCAGGGTTGCAGGGACTGAAGCGCGAGCCTTCGCCGTGTGGGCACGCGAGTTCGCGAGGCAGCGCGTACTGTCAATGCGCGCGCGCACAATTTCCAACCTCGTTCAAATCTTCAACTCGGCATTTCCGGTCTTTGCTTGGGTCGTCATTTTCTATTCCGCAAGCTGGCTCATGAAAAATGCCGATGCATCAGCCCTCACCACCGGCGAATTCCTGGCGTTTGTGGCTGCCTTCGTGCAATTCAGCACCGGGGCGCTGGAATTGAGTTCGGCGCTAATTTCCGTGCTCAACGTTGTGCCGCTATACGAGCGCGCCAAGCCCATCCTGACTTCCCTTCCCGAGGTGATACCCACGCAAACCGCTCCGCCGGAACTGACCGGCGGCATCGACCTCCACCACATGAGCTTCCGATATCGCCATGAAGGCCCGCTGGTTCTGCGCGACCTCTCCTTCAGTGTCTCCGCGGGCCGGTTTGCAGCGGTGGTTGGACCCTCGGGCAGCGGCAAGTCCACCTTGTTCCGTCTGCTGCTCGGCTTTGAAACCCCTGGCTCCGGTGCGATCTATTACGACGGACAGGATCTTGCCGACCTCGATGTGCAGGCCGTGCGCCGGCAGATTGGCGTGGTCCTGCAAAATGCGCGGCTGAGCACGGGCAGCATCTTTCGCAACATCGTCGGTGACGGAACGCTGACCATCGATGACGCCTGGCATGCCGCGCGCCTGGCGGGGCTGGAAGACGACCTCAAGAACATGCCGATGGGAATGCACACGGTGGTAAGTGAAGGAGGAGGGGGGCTTTCCGGCGGACAACGGCAGAGATTGCTGATCGCGCGCGCCATCGTTCACAAGCCGCGCATTATTTTGTTCGACGAAGCCACCAGCGCCCTCGACAATCGCACGCAGGCGATTGTGAGCCAGAGCCTGAAGGCGCTCAACGCCACGCGGTTGGTCATTGCGCATCGCCTTTCCACCGTCATGCGCGCGGACCGCATTTTCGTTCTCGACAAGGGTTCGCTGGTGGAGTCGGGCACTTACGATGAATTGATGGCGCAGGGCGGACTCTTTGCTCAGATGGCCAGGCGTCAATTGAGTTGAAGACCCGATAGGAGAAAGAGGAGGACTTATGCGAAAAGCACTCTACATTCTCGGAATCCTCGATGATACCGACGCCAGTTGGCTCGCCACCGCGGGCAAGGCGCGGTCTATTCGCGCCGGTGCGGCAATCATTGAGCAGGGCGTGCCCGTGGATTCGATTTTCATTCTTGTCGACGGCCAGCTTCAGGTTTCCCGGGGAAGCGTGGAAATCGCACGGTTGCTGGCGGGCGAAATCGTCGGCGAGATTTCGTTTGTGGATTCTCGACCTCCCTCGGCGAGCGTCAAGGCCGCAGTGGATTCGCGCGTCCTCGCAGTTCCCAAAGCCGCGCTCTATTCGAAACTTCAAAAGGATCTGGGATTCGCTTCGCGCTTCTATCTCTCGGTCGCAACCTTCCTGGCAGACCGCCTGCGCGAGGCCAACGCGCGCATGAGCACGGGCAAATCCGGCCCGGACGGTGAGGACGACCTTGACGAGTTGGCCCCCGACATGCTGGAGAACATCGCGCTCGCTTCCGCACGCTTCGACATGATTGTGAAACGCCTGGCGGGGGGGTCTGCCGGCAACTAAAACAGGTAGCCACGGTCACTGCCTTTGTGACCGTGGGGCCTTCCATGCCAAATCACGGTTGCTTCGGCTCAGCAACGGCATCAAGCCACGGCCGAAGAAGCCCACGGTCAAGAAAACATTGACCGTGGCTATCTCTCGAACACCACCATTTGATGGCCGACTACCATGGGCACGACGGTTTGCGCGTAGCCGTCGGCGTGATCAAAATCAAGGGTCGTTCGTTGCGGAGCGAGGTAGACCCT
Source organism: Terriglobia bacterium (assembly GCA_030036915.1). GTDB lineage: Bacteria > Acidobacteriota > Terriglobia > UBA7540 > UBA7540 > Bog-366. The sequence goes on along the minus strand of JASHSC010000585.1, from coordinate 4,289 downwards.
TTGCGGGCGGTGGTCCGCGCGCAGGGCGAGTTTCACTTGATGGAGCGGAATGACGTCTTCAACGATGTCGAGGTCCGGGGCGCGGCGTTCCGCGGGATAATGCAGCAGGTGTACGATTTTGCGGCCTTCCTGCTCGGTGACCGTGGCCTGCGCGGTGGAAGGAGCATCGGTTTTCAAGAGCGGGTTGGGCAGCAGGCGGCCGAGAAGCATGGAAACAAGCTGTTTATGTGAAAGATAGCTATTAAGTGCATATGATTCAAAAACAGGAAATGAGATATAAATAACGTCACCGCGCTGCGTAACCGCCGCGTAAGGAATCGATCGGTCATAGGCCGTCTGGAAGTGCGAGCTGAAGTGCAGGTAATTGCGGTCGAAATACGGTTTCCAGAGGCGCGCGAGAACGGTGGTTTGCTCCTGCGCCATCACGTCCGATCCGGTGCGGTAAGAAAATTGCACCATGGGCTCGATGCCATCGCCAAAGCCTTCGGCCATTTCAAAGTAATCCCCCCGGTTGCCGCGATATTCCGAAGGCCGAACGTAAGTGACACCTATCTCGTCCAGCGCAAAGCGAACTTCACCCGGAGCCGGCGCCAATCCCGATTCGTGGCTTAGGATCAATTTCCCGCCATCCGTGAGATAATTCCGGACTTTTGCCAGCAAAGGGCCGTCCAGGCGAATCGAATCAGGCAGAATCACGACTTTGTAGCGGGAGAAATCGAAGTCGGCATCCATCACGTCGAATTGCTGGTGAAGCTGCCAGAGCATTTTCATGGCACCCTTGTCCGAAATGGCCACTTCACCGGAACTGAGGGCAGTGGCTGTGGAGAGCACGCCGATTTCGGTAACGGCGCGCGCTCCGCGGCACCACGGCTCTTTTTCCTCTACGCTGGCATAGGTTTTTCCGATACGCTCGTATACGGGCTTCACCAGCTCGCCGCGCGGATGGAGCTGGTCGCCGATGCAGCACTTCCCCGCCTGCGCCAGCATGCCAAAGCACTCATAATCGAGCGCGGCCTGGTTGCGCAAGCTGCCGAAATCTCCCCACGTTCGGTGGAAACGAGCGGTCATGCCCACGTAATCGAGTCCCAGGTTGCGCGTGTAGCGCGACATGATAGCGAAATAGTCGTAGCCCCACCGCCCGCCCGGCAGCGATTCGATTTCCAGGTGCGTAAAGTATTTCAAGTCGTCACGGAACCCGCGGCCGATGCGCAGCCGTCCATTGAAATAAATGAGCGCTTTGGGTTTGAGTGGCCGAACAACGCCGTGCAATCTCTGCATTGTACGGTTCAGAACCATCTGCGCGTGCTTCTGCCGGTCGGGGAGGCTCGTCGAGTCAAGCCCAAGCTTTTCGCGCTCCCGCATGCAGTAGGGGTCATAGCAGCCGTCATCGGGATAGAAGAGAATGTCGAACCAAAAACCGTCAGCATCGTAATTCTTGGCAACCTCTTCGGCCTGCGCCGCGACGTAATCCAGATACGGAGTGTTCGGGCACAGCCGAATCCAGCCCGCTTCCAGCGGCTGCGCGCCCACATCAGCGCCCGATTTATCGAGCACCCGCCAGTCGCTGTGCTCCATTGCCATCTTCATGTCCCACATCACGCTGATGTAAACGGGTGTGCGAATACCCTCGCGGTGGCAGGCCTCCATCATTTCGCCCAACAGATCGAATTTCAGGTGCGGATGCATCATGCCCACCTTGGTGGGGTAATACGACATGCCATGATGGCCTTTGGCGAAAATGTTGATGGAGTTGATGTGCGCGGCCTTCAGAGTGGCGGCAAAATCGCCGGCGTTGAAATCTTTTCCAACGTCTTCAATCAGCGGCGAGGTGTGGAAGTCCAGGTGAACCTCGCGATAGGGAAGCTCGCCTTCGGGCGAAAAGGTTCGCGGAATGGGAACGTCCGGCGAATTATCTGTTTCCGCCTTCGCCACGGGAGGCAAAGACGCCAGCCCCGCACCAATTCCCAGCGATTTTACGAAGTTTCTTCGGTTTAGTTCGTTCATGCATGCCTCCAGGGAGATTCACCACGTAGCGGCCACCATTGTAACCGTGTTTGATCGTGATGCGATGCCGCTGTTCCTGCACAGCGCGTCTTAGAGCGCTTCGCCCTGTTCTATGGGGTACAGGTGCCCCTGCGGGTGCCCTGCCCGCCGCCGCTGGGCCGAAGGGCACGGACAAGCCCTGCCCCTATGGAATTCCGAATGCACAGCTACCGAATGGCTGATCGTATTCTCAAGGCGGCGGGAAAATGCTAAGATAATGGCCGATTGGGTCAAGGTCGCGGGGCCGCAAGCAGGCCGAACCGGACGCATCTTTCACTTTTCAAGAATGTATTCGTTGTGCGGCTATCTCCTGTTTTAGTGGGTCCGGCCTAGCATCAATGCACTCAGGGGGTAAGATGTCCGCGTCAGGGTTCGACGGCGCTGTGCCGAGCTATACGCACGCTTATGCCGTAGATGTGTTCTTGAGTTACGGACACATCGATAACCGGGAAAACTGGGTTACCCAATTTCACAAGCGCTTGGAAACACGCCTGCAAGAGCTGTTGGGCACGGACGACGTGGTTGTTTTCCGTGATCCGAAGCTCGAGGGGAACGATATCTACGACGAGCTCCTGCGGGAGAAGGTCTCGCGGTCCGCCGTTTTTATTTCGGTACTTTCACCGCGCTACACGTCGTCGCCGTCCTGCCGTAAAGAACTCGATTGGTTTGTGGAGACCGCCCAGCGGACCGGCGGACTTCGCGTGGAAACCAAATCGCGGCTGATCCGTGTGACTAAGACCCGGCTCTCTGAAGCCGCGCTGCCGCACAATTTCCAGGACACTCTGGGTTTTCAATTCTACGAAGCGGATCCGGACAACGAAGAACTTTTTCACGAATTCGATGCCGACCCGCGGCTGCCTCGCTTCAATGAATTTCGGGAGCAATGCGACCGCCTGGCGCAGGCCGTGGCGCGGATGCTGCGCAAACTGAGGGGAATTACCTCCTTGACGTCCGCTCCCAGCCGAACTGTCTTTCTGGCGCGTACCACGAGTGATTTGGAACTCCGCCGCGTATCTATTCGCGACGAATTGGTCGACCGCGGCCACAGTGTGCTTCCCACCGAGCCTTTGCCGGATTCCGGACCAGAAATGAAGTCTGCGGTCGAGGCGCTATTGGCGAAGTGCGACGTATCCATTCATCTTTTTGGACGCGCTTACGGCGTAATCCCCGAGGAGGAGACTCGCTCCTTCGGCGAGCTGCACTACGAACTCGCACTCAACCAGCGGCAGCGCCCAGGTTTCCACCAACTCCTGTGGGTCCCCGAGGACTTGCAAAATCCTGAAGCGCGGCAACGTGACTTCCTCAAGAAAATACGAGAGGGTAAGGAACAAAAGGGTGCCGGGCCGGCCGACCTCTACGAAACCTGCTTTGAGAGCTTCAAGGAGGGTTTGCTGGACGTGTTATCGCGCAAGCCGGAAGCCACTCCGCCTCCAGCCGGTCTCCGATCCAAAGCGGTTTACCTGCTTTGTAACCAGCAGGACCTGAAGCGTGAGTCACTCGACAAGATCAAGGCATACCTGCGCAGTCGCGGACATCCCGTGGAGCTTCCCCCCTTTGATGGTGATCCGGAGGAGTTGCGCCAGCTTGAGGTTGGACTTATCGAGGATACAGATGCGGCGCTCATTTATTACGGCACCGCAAAGGATGCCTGGGTGACTGCCAAACGCAAGAATCTCCGCAAAGTCCTGGGCACAAGAGCCTCGGGCCAGAACTACGCGCGCGCACTTTACCTGTGTACCCCCAAAGATGATAAAAAGTCCGACTACCTCAGCGTCCCAGATCACCTCTTTCTCGAACCAGAGCCGCATGGCCTGCCACCCCTGCTTGTGCTGGGCGACTGCGGAGAGTTCGACCCTGCGAAACTTGACACTTTCATCCGTCTGATTGAGAAGGATCCCTAATGATTTCGCCGGCTGAAGCTCAGATGCCCCTCCCTCCCTTCCGCGGCTTGCGTTCATTTTCGAAGGGTGAGAACGACTTGTTCTTCGGCCGGGAAGGTCAAAGTGATGAACTGGCCAGAAAACTAGGAGAAAGGCGCTTCGTCGCCGTTGTGGGCACGTCGGGCAGCGGTAAGTCGTCTCTGGTCCGTGCCGGCCTGCTGCCTTGCTTGGATAGCGGATGCCTGCTGAAGGCGGGCGCCAACTGGCGCGTTGTGGACATGCGCCCCGGCAGCCGACCCATCGACCACTTAGCGGAGGCCCTTGGCCGCGCGCAGATGACGGAAGCGCCCATCGATCCGCAGCGCT
>JASHSC010000584.1 GCA_030036915.1 Terriglobia bacterium | reverse complement strand
CGACCCACCCCCATGCGGGGCAGTCCCCCCAGACGCTTTCCCTGTCGCGATAATTTTGAATTCATCAGAATCTCAATCTGTAGCGCCGCTCTTTAGGGCGGCACCTGCCTACGAAACGGCACATGCCCGGCTAAGGCTTGGCGCTACGAAAGCGGAGTGACTGTGGCTGAGCTGGTCCAATATGCAGCAACGGGCCGTCGCAAGACGGCTGTGGCAAGGGTGATTTTGCGTCCCGGCGAGGGCAAGATCGTAGTGAATCACCGGGCATTCAATGCCTATTTCCCTTCGGAGGCCCTGCGCGCGGAGGTGCAGTCACCACTGGTGCAGACGGAGCTGGCGGGGAAGTTTGACATTCTGGTGAACGCCGCGGGCGGGGGAATTCACGGACAAGCCGGCGCCGCCCAATTGGGTATCGCGCGCGCGCTGGTAATATTCAATGCTGAGCTACGGTCGCGATTGCGTCAGGGAGGCTTCCTGACTCGCGATCCACGCGCCAAGGAGCGCAAGAAGTACGGTCAAAAGGGAGCGCGCAAGCGGTTCCAGTTCTCGAAGCGGTAGGAATTTGGAAACTGGAAATTGGAAACTAGAAACTGGAAATTGGAGATTTGAAATTGGCAGACGAAGTGGGTGAAGTTCCCGCTTTTAGTTTCCAGTTTCCGATTTCCAGTTTCCATCCGTTTTCCGGCAAAGCGAGGTGAAGGTTGTCGACGATTACCATGAAGGAATTTCTGGAGGCGGGGGTTCATTTCGGCCACCAGACGCGCCGTTGGAATCCCAAGATGAAGGAGTACATTTACGGGGAGCGAAACGGCATTTACATTATTGACCTTCAGAAAACCCTGAAGCTCTTCAAGGAAGCGGCGCGCTACGTGGCCGAGCTTTCGCGGGATACGAAGACCATTCTCTTCGTGGGAACCAAGCGCCAGGCCCAGGACGCCATTGCCGAAGAGGCCGCGCGCTGCGGGATGTTTTACGTGAATCACCGCTGGCTGGGTGGGCTGCTGACCAATAATTCCACCATTCAGAAATCCATTCAACGTCTGCGTGAACTCGAGGAAATGAGCCGCGACGGGCGCTACGATCTGCTGACCAAGAAGGAAGTGCAGCGGCTCGAGCGCGAGCGGAAACATCTGGAACAGAACCTGGTGGGGATCAAGGATATGCCCGGCCTGCCCGACGCCCTGTTCGTGGTCGATTCCCACAATGAGGAGATCGCCGTCAAGGAAGCGCGCAAGCTGGGAATTCCCGTGGTGGCCATCGTCGACACCAATTGCGATCCCGATCTGGTAAATTACGTCATCCCTGGAAACGATGATGCGCTGCGGGCCATTCGCCTGTTCACTTCGCGCATTGCCGATGCCATTCTGGAAGGACGGCAGATGGCGGAAGAGAAGGTGCGAGAGGAAGAGAAGCTTGCGGCGGAACGCGCTGCCGAAGCGCTCGAGCGGGAGCGGCTGGAGCACGCTATCGCGGCCGGGGAAATTCCCCCCTCCGACGACGATCTTACGGGCGGTGTGCCGGCGTTCGATGGTGATCCGGACGCTCCCCTGTCACCTACTGTCCTGGCTGCCGAGGAAGATCTCGACGGTCGTGTCCGCACCCCCAAACAGAAGCGCAAGACGGCCGGAGAGCCCAAGGCTCGCGGGCGCAGGTCTGACGACGAGGGGACGGACCTTTCCTAAATGCTGCCGCTGAAGTATGACCATCCCCGCATTTTGAGGGGCAATCGTTGAGGAGTGTGTTCTTAGGTTGGGAGGAGCAATTTCAGAATGAGCGTTTCCCCGGAGCAAGTCAAAAAGCTGCGCGAAATCAGCGGGGCGCCGATGATGGAGTGTAAGAAGGCGCTGGAAGAGGCCAATGGCGACCCCGAGCTGGCGTTTACCATGCTGCGCAAGCGCGGCCTGGCCAGCGCCGCGAAAAAGGCCGGGAGGGAAACCTCCGAGGGCGTCGTGGGTTCGTATATCCACGCGGGGGGCAAGATCGGCGTCCTCGTGGAGGTCAATTGCGAGTCGGATTTTGTGGCACGGACAGAAGAGTTTCAGCAACTGGCACACGATCTGGCCATGCAGATTTGCGCCACTGATCCCCGATTCATTCGCAAGGAAGATGTTACTCCAGAAGCGTTGCAGCGAGAAAAGGAAGTGCTGCGTTCGCAGGCGGCGGCTACGGGCAAGCCGGAAAACGTCCTGGACCGCATCGTGGAAGGAAAACTTGGGAAATTCTACGAGGACAATTGCCTTTACGAACAGCACTTCATCAAGGATACGGGGACCGCGCAGACCGTGGGTGAACTGATTGCCTCGAAGATTGCCAAGTTCGGCGAAAACATCCAGGTGCGCCGGTTTGCCCGATTGAAGATTGGCGAGACGGCCGGGAAACCCGAAGATAAGCCTGCCGCCTTGGCGCAAGCATAGGAATTGAGCGGTGGCGTTTTGCACCGGCAAAAGCGCCGGCGGCGACGAGTACGGCGCGAAGGGGAGGGCTGGAAGAAATGGTAGCGAAAGTAAGCGGCTAAGGAGCACATGAGCCAACCGGCCTTCAAACGCATCCTGCTGAAGTTAAGCGGCGAAGCCCTGATGGGCAAACAGGGATTCGGGGTATCACCGGAAGTAGCTACGCGCATTGCGGACGAGGTCTCCGAAGTTCGCGGCATGGGAGTCGAGGTCGCCATTGTGATTGGCGGCGGGAACTTCATTCGCGGTGTAGCGGCTTCGGCCATGGGAATCGAACGCGTCGTGGCCGACAACATGGGCATGCTCGCAACTGTCATCAATGCCCTCGCCCTCCAGGACGCGTTGGAAAAAAAGGGGTCGCACACGCGGGTGATTACGGCGATCGAAATGCGCGAGATTGCCGAGCCATTCATCCGCCGCCGGGCGATCCGACACTTGGAAAAGGGCCGCGTGGTGATCTTCGCCGGTGGGACAGGGAACCCTTACTTTTCCACGGATACGGCCGCGGCGCTGCGCGCCATGGAAATCAAAGCGTCGGTAATCCTAAAGGCGACAAAAGTCGATGGTGTGTATGATGCCGATCCCAAGGTGGTGCCTGACGCCAAGATGTTTGTGGAAATTAGTTATCTCGATGTGCTTTCGAGGGGATTGAAGGTGATGGACACAACTGCGATCTCTCTTTGCATGGACAATCACCTCCCCATCATCGTGTTCAACCTGAACGTTCCGGGCAATCTGAAGCGGGTGGTCCTCGGCGAGAAGGTGGGTTCGCTCGTTGCCCCTCCGGCGGTGGCCCGAGAAGGCGGGGCGCATGATTAAAGAGACGCTGGCGGATACGAAAAACCGCATGAACAAGGCGGCAGACGACCTGCGAGTTGAGTTGGCCGCCGTGCGCACGGGACGTGCTTCCACCTCACTGCTCGAGCACCTGAAGGTGGATTATTACGGCACGCCCACGCCCCTGAATCAGGTGGCGACCCTGGGAGTTCCCGAGCCTACCATGCTGACCGTACAACCCTGGGACCCGACGCTGTTGGCAGTTATTGACAAAGTCATCCGCTCCTCGGATTTGGGATTGAACCCGGTGAGCGACGGCAAGGTGCTGCGCGTGCCCATTCCTCCGCTCACCGAGGAGCGGCGCAAGGATTTGGTGAAGCACCTCCACAAGATCATGGAGAACCATCGCACGGCCTTGCGTAACATTCGCCGCGACGCCAATGAAGCGCTCAAGAAGCTGCTGAAAGACAAGAAGATATCCGAGGATGATGAGCGCCGCGTGTTGGAAGAAATCCAGAAGCTCACCGACGGGTTCATGGAGAAATTGGAAGCGCAGGCGAAGAGCAAGGAGAAGGAAGTCATGGAATTGCGGTGAAAAATTCGCGTTTTCCGCGCACTCGCCCTTGACAGATTTTCGAGTTTTCTGTTAATTTTGTAAGGATTTGGCTTGAGCCAAATCGCAGCCTATACGCGTGTCCTTTGGATTTGACGCTCCTTGAGCGGTCAGGGAAGGGTTTTGCATGCCCACGTTCAGTCAGATGGTTCGACTCGGCCGGAAGTCGCCCCGCTATAAAACCTCCGGTCCGGCTCTGGAAAGTTGCCCCCAGAAGCGCGGCGTGTGCATCCGCGTGTATACGCAAACGCCCAAGAAACCGAACTCTGCGCTACGCAAAGTCGCGCGCGTGCGATTGACCAACAGCATGGAAGTGACCACGTACATTCCTGGCGTGGGTCACAATCTTCAGGAGCACTCCATCGTGCTGATTCGCGGCGGGCGCGTGAAGGATCTGCCCGGTGTGCGATATCACGTGATTCGCGGCACGCTGGATTCGGCGGGAGTCACCGACCGGCGGCAGGGGCGCTCCAAATACGGAGCGAAGCGGCCGAAGGCGGCGTAGAAGAGAAGTAGAATGACGGTTTTCGGTCGTCGGTTTTCGGTAGGGCGCCTCAACGGAAACTGCGGCCGGATAGCTGAGAACCGAAAACCGACTACTAAGAATTGAGTACTGATTAATGCCACGTAAAGGTACGGTAGAACGTCGAGAAACGGGTCCCGATCCGGTGTACGCTAATCCTCTGGTGCAGAAGCTCGTGAACTGCGTGATGTTTCAAGGTAAGAAGAGCGTTGCCCAGAATATCGTGTACGACGCTTTCGACCTGATCAAGCAGCGGGCCAACGATGACCCGCTGAAGGTCTTCAAGAAGGCGGTTGATAACGTCAAGCCGTCCCTGGAAGTGAAAACCCGCCGCGTGGGGGGTGCGAACTATCAGGTGCCGGTGGAAGTAAATCGGAATCGACAGACCTCCTTGAGTCTCCGATGGATCATCGGTTATGCGCGTGAGCGAGGGGAAAAGTCCATGGTGGAAAAGCTCGCTGCGGAGCTGCTGGATGCGGCCAACAATCGCGGCGGAGCCATCAAAAAACGGGACGATACTCACCGCATGGCCGAAGCCAACAAGGCTTTTGCCCATTACCGCTGGTAATCCTGTTCAACCGGGATGACCCTGAGCAAGGCGGGATGTGGAGCCTCCC
>JASHSC010000583.1 GCA_030036915.1 Terriglobia bacterium | reverse complement strand
CCGCCGCCAACTCCGCATTCCCCCAGCCGACGCTTTACGTTGTCGGTTACGCACACCTGGACACCCAGTGGCGCTGGGAATACCCGGAAGTGATCAGTGATTACCTCGCCAAAACCATGCACTTGAACTTCGCCCTCTTTGAGAAATACCCGCACTACATTTTTAATTTCACCGGCTCCAATCGTTACCGCATGATGAAGGAATACTTTCCTGCGGATTACCAAATTCTGCGCCAGTGGGTAAAAGCCGGCCGATGGTATCCTGCAGGCTCTTCGGTAGAAGAAAACGACGTAAATTCCCCGTCGCCTGAGTCCATCATCCGCCAGGTGCTTTATGGAAACGAATATTTCCGCCATGATTTCGGCGTGGCCAGCGATGAGTACATGCTTCCAGACTGCTTCGGCTTCCCGGCGTCGTTGCCGAGCATCCTCTCCGCGGCGGGCGTGAAAGGATTTTCAACGCAGAAATTGACATGGGGATCATCCGCGCCGGTGGGCGGACTCGATTCGCCGGAGCAAACCCCCAAGGGCATTCCCTTCAATGTTGGGATTTGGGACGGCCCCGGCGGAAGGAGCGTGATCGCGGCCTTCAATCCGCTCACCTACAGTGGCAACATCTGGTATGACATCAGCAAGAGCAGCCCCGCGTTTGACCGGCCCCACTCGAATTACGTCGATTGGCCAGCCCGCCTGGCGCTTGATGCGAAAGCCACAGGCGTGCCCGTGGATTATCACTATTACGGCACCGGCGACATTGGTGGCGCGCCCTCGGAATCCTCCGTAAAACTGCTGGAAGCCATTGTGACCAAGAGCGAGACAGTTCTCCCCTCGCCCATGGAACGCACGGATTTGGGCGACGAAGAAAGGGAGGCTCATGGTCCAGAGGTTTTGGTGGGAAATGGACCTGTTCACGTTGTTTCGTCCAAAGCCGATCAGATGTTTCAGGACATCATCCGCTCGGGTGAGGAGAACCGCCTGCTGCATTATAAAGGCGACCTGGAGCTGACGAACCACTCCGCAGGTTCGCTGACGTCTGAAGCTGTGCACAAGCGCTGGAATCGCAAGAATGAAATTCTGGCCGACGCTGCCGAGCGCGCTTCGACTGCCGCCATGTGGCTCGGCGGCCCGGAGTATCCCCGCGAACGATTGACCGATGCGTGGACTCTCGTGTTGGGCGGGCAGTTCCACGACCTCATGGCCGGCACTGCGACGCCCAAAGCATACACATATTCCTGGAACGACGACGTGATCGCCATGAATCAGTTCGCCGGCGTCCTGACTCGTGCTGCAAACGCTGTTGCCAGTGGGTTCGACACCCAGGTGGAAGGCACGCCCGTGGTTGTGTACAACCAACTCAATATCGAGCGGGAGGACGTGGTGGATGCCACGCTCGCCTTTTCACAAGGGGCACCGCAGGCCGTTCGAGTCTTCGGTCCCGACGGAAAGGAAGTTCCTTCGCAGTTCGAAGCAGACAATGGCTCCGGGCACGTGCTCTTCTTGGCCAAGGTTCCTTCGGTAGGGTTTGCGGTTTATGACGTTCGCCCCGCCGACACCCCATCGTCAATGTCCACCGACCTGAAGGTCAGCGAGTCATCACTCGAAAATGCCCGCTATCGAGTTTCGATCGATACCAACGGCGACGTCTCGAGCATCTACGACAAGAATATCGGCAAGGAATTGCTCTCCGCCCCGGCGCGCCTGGCATTGCAGACCGAACATCCCCACGACTGGCCTGCGTGGAACATGGATTGGGACGATCAGAAACAGCCGCCGCGCGGCTACGTCACCGGCCCAGCCCAAATCCGCGTGGTGGAGAATGGCCCGGTGCGCGTGGCCGTGGAAGTTGCACGCGAGACGGAAGATTCAAAGTTCGTTCAGACGATTCGCCTTTCCGCAGGCGACGCAGGCAATCGCGTGGAATTTGGGAACGTGATTGATTGGATGACCAAGTCAGCGGCGCTGAAAGCGACTTTTCCTTTGACGGCATCAAACCCGGTTGCTACATACAACTGGGGACTGGGCACAATCCAGCGCACTAACAACGATGAGCTGAAATTCGAAGTGGCCTCCCACCAGTGGTTTGACCTGACCGACAAGAGCGGCGATTATGGCGTCACAGTGCTCTCCGACTGCAAAACCGGCTCCGATAAGCCCGACGACAACACTTTGCGCCTAACGCTGCTTTACACCCCCGGCCTCGGTACCGGCAACGGACGCAATTACTCCGACCAGACTTCACAGGACTGGGGCCACCATGAATTCATCTACGGCCTCGCCTCGCACGCCGGCAACTGGACGCGGGGGAACACCGATTGGCAAGCGCAGCGGCTGAATGCTCCGCTGTTTGCTTTTCAAAGCGAGAGCCACCCAGGCGCGTTGGGCAAAAGCTTTTCCTTCCTGCGCGTTAATAGCGATCATGTGTTTGTGAGCGCGGTGAAAAAAGCTGAGGAGAACAATGAAGTCGTTGTGCGCGTCATCGAAATGCGCGGCGAAAGGGTGCCGAATTTGCGCATTGCCTTCGCAGGTCCGGCCGTCACCGCGCGCGAGGTGAACGGGCAGGAATTGCCGGTGGGTCCAGCCACAGTCGTAAAGGGTGAGGTCGAAACATCACTCGAGCCTTACGGCGTCCGCACCTTCGCCGTGAAGCTGGCCGCAGCGGCGAAAACTCTGCCGCCCGTGCGCTGGCAAGCCGTCGACCTGAAGTACGATCTCGCCGCCGCCAGCCAGGACGGGGCCAACGCCAAGACAGGATTTGATGCCGCAGGTGAAAACCTTCCGGCCGACATGCTGCCCACTTCCCTGCCCTTTGGCGCGATTACGTTTCGCCTGGGACCCGCGTGGACCGATCATCCCAATGCGGTGGTGGCTCGCGGGCAATCCATCGCGTTGCCTCCTGGCAAATTCAACCGGCTTTATATTCTGGCCGCCGCCGATGGCGATCAGACGGGCACGTTTCAATTGGGGCAATCAACTCATGATCTGAAAATCGAGGATTGGCAGGGGTTCATCGGCCAGTGGGATACGCGAACCTGGAACGAGCAGCAGGTTGAAGTCCCCACCCCACCCGAGCCTCCTGCAAGCGATCACAGCTATCAGGCAGAAATGGACCGCCGGATTCGCCGGCGCGTTCAGGAGCGCGGGCCCATCGTTCGTACTGAGATGGAATACACAGGACTTACCCCTGGCTTCATCAAGCGCGCGCCCGTGGCGTGGTATGCCTCGCATCATCACACCGCGCAGGGCGGCAATG
>JASHSC010000056.1 GCA_030036915.1 Terriglobia bacterium | reverse complement strand
CCTGTCGCGCTGCATGTTCTGCGGATTGTGTGAGGACGCCTGCCCCGTGGACGCGCTGGAGCTGACGCAGGATTTCGAAATCGCCAACTATTCGCGCGAAGGAATGATTTGGGACCGGCAGGCGCTCGAAGAAGGACCCAAGCCCGCGAGGTACACTCGATAAAAGGGCAAGGGCTAAAGGGTAAGACCTGAGCTGGCTTTCTGAAGTTATGGTCGAACTTGTAACATTCATTGTGCTTGGTTTGCTCGCGCTGGTGTCCGCGATTATGGTCATCACCCGGCGCAATGCGGTCCACAGCGCGATTTGGTTGGTGATCACGCTGTTTGCGGTGGGCGGAATCTTCCTGCTACAGCACGCTGAGTTTCTTTTCGCCGTCCAAGTCATTTTGTACGTCGGCGGCATCACTGTCCTCTTCCTGTTTGTCGTGATGCTGGTGGATATTGATGTACAGCTCAAGCAGGCGCGCTTTGCGCGGCAATGGCAACTGGCGCTGGTGACTGTTGCCCTGGTGGTGGCCCAACTCATTTATGCTATTTACAACCACGGCCTGGGGTTGAATCTCCCTTCGCGTCCCATGGTCCCCATGCCTCCACAGAATACCCAGGCGGTAGGCATGGCGCTTTACCAGAATTACATGTTGCCGGTGGAAATCGCCTCGATTTTGCTGTTGGTGGCCATGGTGGGTGCGGTGATTATGGCCAAGAGGAAATTGGAATGATTCCCACGGATTACTACATCTTTCTCGGCAGCGGATTGTTCACCATCGGAGTCATCGGTGTGCTCACCCGGCGCAACGTGCTGATCATTCTGATGTCAATTGAGCTGATTCTGAACGCCGTCAACATCAACCTCGTCGCGCTCTCGCAGTATTTCAAATCGGTGGATGGCCAGGTATTCGCCATCTTCGTGATTACGGACGCAGCCGCCGAGGCCGCAGTGGGATTAGGCTTGATCATCGCGTTGTTCCGAAACAAAGAAACGGTGAACGCGGATGAAATTGATCTCCTAAAGTGGTAAGGCAAGTTCTAAACTCATGCTCGACTACATCTGGTTAATCCCGGTATTCCCGCTCGCGGGAGCTGCGACTCAGCTCCTGTTTGGGCGCCGCCTGCCCAAGGCAGTTGTGAACCTGGTCTCGGTGGGCCTGCCGGGTGTGTCATTTCTCTGGGCGGTCGGCTGCTTCTTCCAGTTTCTTGCCCTTCCGGAAGCCTACCATCACGTATTCCTGCGGCCGTTGTATACCTGGCTGCCCGCCGGGGCGTTTCATCTCTCCAATGGAACGTTGGGCAATCTCAATGTCGGCGTGGGCATGCAGCTTGACCCGCTTTCCTGTGTGATGATGCTGGTGGTAACGGGCGTGGGGTTTTTGATTCACGTTTATTCCACCGGATACATGGCGCACGAGGGCGGATATTACCGCTTTTTCGGCTACCTGAACCTTTTCATGTTTTCCATGCTGGTTCTGGTGCTCGCGGACAATTACCTGATGATGTTCGTGGGGTGGGAAGGCGTGGGGCTGTGCTCTTATTTGCTGATTGGGTTTTATTTTCAGCGTAAGTCAGCCTCCGACGCGGGGAAGAAGGCGTTCGTTGTGAATCGTATCGGCGACGCCGGCTTCCTGCTGGCGGTGATGCTGATGACGGTGACGTTCGGTTCGCTTGACTTTCAACGCATCACTGACCTGGCGCGCGATCCGCACTTCCACGTAAGTGAAGGAGTCATCTTCGCCATCTGCATTTTGCTGTTCGTGGGCGCGACGGGGAAGTCCGCGCAGATTCCACTCTACGTCTGGCTGCCGGACGCGATGGAAGGCCCCACGCCGGTCAGCGCCTTGATTCACGCCGCCACCATGGTGACCGCGGGCGTTTACATGGTGGCGCGCTCGAACGCCCTCTACGCGCTTTCTCCGCGCGCGCTGGCGTGGGTGGCGGCGATTGGCGCATCGACGGCCATCTGGGCGGCGCTCATCGGCCTGGTGCAAAACGACATCAAGCGTGTGCTGGCATACTCGACGGTCAGCCAATTGGGTTACATGTTCCTGGCGTGCGGCGTGGGTGCGTTCGGCGCCGGAGTCTTTCACCTGATGACGCACGCATTCTTCAAGGCGCTTTTATTCCTTTGTTCGGGCAGCGTCATCCACGCGCTCTCCGGCGAGCAGGATATGCGCAACATGGGGGCCCTCAAGTCCAAAATCCCTGTGACTTACGCGACCATGGCAATTGCGGCGCTGGCGATTTCCGGAATTCCACCGCTCGCCGGCTTTTTCAGCAAGGACGAAATTCTATGGGATGCCTTTGCCGGCCCCTACGGTCATCCACTATTGTGGGGAGTGGGTTGGATCACTGCCGGCTTGACAGCGTTCTACATGTTCCGCCTGATCTTCATGACCTTCTGGGGTGAGTCGCGCGTCCCGCACGACGTCGAACACCACATTCACGAGTCACCGAAGTCCATGCTCATGCCGCTGGTCACGCTGGCGATACTTTCGGTCATTGGAGGCTTCATCGGCTGGCCGAAGTCTCTCGGCGGCGGTGAATGGTTTGGAAAATTTCTTGACCCGGTGTTTGAGGGCAATCCAGTTGTCTCGGT
>JASHSC010000582.1 GCA_030036915.1 Terriglobia bacterium | reverse complement strand
AATTATCGCGTGGAACCCCCAATATACACTTCCAACTCCTCGGGTGCAATCCGTTGAATTGCGTACAGATTGAAAGCGTAGGGGCGCCACTTGCTGGTGCCCTCCCGGGATTGCGAGGCGAAGGGCAGGGACAGGCCCTGCCCCTACGAAATTCAAATTGGACCGGGGCCTGGAATCAAGCCGCCGCCTGCGTTGGCGCAGGAACGGATTCCGTTGCGTGGTTCAGTCTGCTCGCCGGACCCGCCTTGGTCCAGCGCCAACGCGGCAGATTCCAGCCATTTATTTCCCAATCCCCGCGCATCGCAGACAAAAAGCCAGTGCACTGAATCCAACCGGATATGCAGGCCGTGAATTTGGGCTAGGCCTTCCTCGCGCATGATTTCCATGTTGCCATCTTACCACACGGCTCATCGCTGCACCTTTGCACTAACTCCTGCGGAACACAAGCTCTGACCCTTTCGCAAACACGCCGATAGTATCCCCGGCGCGCACTTGGCCGGTGGCCATCAGGCGGTAGAGCGGATCCTGCAGCTCGCACGAAAGTGTGCGTTGCAGGTTGGCGGCGCCGTACTCCATGTCACACCCGTGCTGGAGTAGCACCGATTTGGCTCCGCTGGTGAACTCCAGTTCGAAGGGTGTGTTGGGATGGTGGAAAAAGGCCCGCATCACCTTTTCGAGTTCAAGGTCGAGGATGCTTCGAAGGTGTGAAGGGCGCAGCGGCTGGTAGACAATCGTGTCTTCAATCCGGCGGAGGAATTCTGGAGGGAAGTGGCGCTTCAGCGCGCGCAGGGACGCGGCGCGAAAATGCCGCGCTTTTGAATCTTCCTCCACGACTTGCGGCACGAAACCCGAGGAGGCGATGGCCCGCAGGCTTTCCTTTGAGCCGATGTTGCTGGTAAAGAAGAAGAGGCAGGAGGAGAAATCCACGTGCCGGTTGCGCCCATCGTTTAGTTCGGCGCGGTCCAGCACCCCCAAAAGCAGAGAATAGAGAGAGTTGTGTGCCTTCTCGATCTCGTCGAAGAGGATCAGTGTATAGGGGAATTCGGGTGTACGGTAGCGCTCCAAGTTATCGCGCGTAAAGACCGGTTCCGTATCCGCGTGGCCGATGTAGCCGGGCGGGGCGCCCACCAGCCGGGCGATTTCGTGCTGCTGTTGATACTCCGCGCAGTTGATTTTAAGCAGGGCACTCGGGCTACCCAACAGAACCTCTGCCAGGGCTTCGATGGAGTGGGTTTTTCCGCAGCCTGGTGGACCGAGCATGAGCATGGACCCCATGATGCGCCGGAGTTGCTGTGCCTGCACTTCAATGCGCTGCAGCAGGCGTAGTATGGCGTCCGTGGCTTGTGGTTGGCCCACCACCAGGGTCCTCCAGCGCCGCGCCACGTGCTCCAACCAGGAACTTCGGAGGGCGGGCCGAAGAGTCACCCATCCCTTTATTTCGTGTTGTAAGCCAACGCTGGTCGGCATTCCATTCTCTCCCTCAGCTTCGGTCAATTACCCTGCGAATCCCCGGGCTTTGGTGCTTCCTCTTTCATCGGCGGAACGAGCTTCAAACATGAGAAATCTTGTTAACTGTTACGATACTCCTACAAATGCCCTTGACACTCTAGCAGAACATGCAATAATTCTTATATTATGAAATCGCATCGCCACCTGGCAAACTCCCCCGGCGCGTACACTGTGAAATCTCTAGTTAAAGCATTGAATATATTGGAAGTATTTGCAGAGGAAGAGCCACCTTACACACTCACACAGCTCAGCCGGCGACTCCACCTGCACGTGAGCACGGTTCACAGGCTATTGGTCAACTTGGTACGGCACGGCTTTGTCGAAGTGGATCCGCGTACTTCTGGATACCAACTTAGTTTTCGCGTCCTTCGCATGGGCTTGCGCGTGCTCGACCGGCTGGACTTCCGCCATACAGCGCTCCCCTTGTTGCGTGAACTGAACCGGCAAACCAAGGAAACCGTGCACTTGGCGATTTTGCAGGGAACGCAGGCGATTTCGATTGAAAAGTTTGATAGTCCGCTGCCCGTGGGTCTGGATGCCCGACTGGGCGGGGTGATGCCGCTTTACTGCACGGGGGTGGGCAAGACCCTGTTGGCATATCAAGGCGAGGAGTTTTTAGAGAAACTTGCTCAGTCGGCCGGCTTCGCGCGGCTGACTTCTCGGACCCTTACCGGACTGCTGCAAATCCGCAAAGAATTGGAGCAAATCCGCGAACAGGGTTATGCGCTTGACCAGGAGGAATCGGTTGAAGGCTTGCGCTGCGTGGCCGGACCGGTTTTCGACCATGCCGGGCAAATAGTCGCGGCCTTCAGCGTGGCAGGGCCTGCGACGCGTTTGACCCCAATTCGAATCTCTGAAATCTCGCAACTAGTGAGGGAGACCGGCCGACAGATTTCCTATCGCCTGGGATTTCGATGCGAAAGCCTCCCCGCAACCCCTGAATCGGCAAATAAAGGGCAGTCAGCGGAAGCCCTATGAACATTCAGAAGTAGGCAGGAGAGTCCGACAGCCCCAAGGGCTGGCCTATTTGGCGACCGCACCGGAGGGAGTGTCGGGTTTGGGCGCGAAGTACCCAGGCTTCGTGCGGACAGTCAGCTTGGTCTTCGAATTGGGCATGAAAGCGTCCACTCGGACGGCGCGGAAGCTTCCATCGTTTTTCAAATTAGTGGGATTATAAACCAACGTGTACTGGTTGCGAATGTCGTGCGCAATCTGCCGGCAGGTGCTCTCTACCTCGTCGAGCGATTTGGGGAAATAGGTATCTCCCCCCGTCGCCTCGGCGAGCTTTTTCAGGGCTTGGGCGGCGCGGTGAGCTTCACCGCCGTGGATTTTGAACAGGCTACTGTCCTCATCGGAGCCTAACAAGCCAATAGTATAAACCACCGCATTGGATTTCTGCGCCCTCTCCATGAGTTCTTCTTCGGAATAACGGCTGGCGTTATCCTCGCCGTCGGTAATCACCAGCAATACGCGTTTCTCCCGATTGCCCAGCTTGAGGTGGTCAAGAGAGGCAATCACGGCGTCGCGCAGAGCAGTGCCGCCGCGGGAATCGATTTTATCCA
>JASHSC010000581.1 GCA_030036915.1 Terriglobia bacterium | reverse complement strand
CGAATCCGGCTTTCGCCATTTTGGTCGGGAGACGTGGGCTTTACCGTAAGCTGACCGTTCAGGTCATCTCTCCCGATGGCCGAATTCTTTGCTACGCCAAGTTGCCGCTCTCTGAAGCCTCCGGTGCGCATCTTCAACATGAGGCTGAGGTTCTTCAGAGGTTGGGAGGCTTTGCGGCACTTCGTGGTTACCTTCCGGAGGTTTTGCACCGCCAGGAATGGCGGGATGGATACGTAGTGTTTCAGTCGGCACGTTCGGGCAGGACGGGGTCGACCAAATTTACCAAGGCGCACGAAAGATTTCTGCGCCATCTGTGGGAAGCCGGCAAAGTGAAGAGGCCTGGCGAAGCGGTGGTGGGCGAGGTCAGAGAGCGATGGCAAGATGCTGGTTACCTTCTTACACCCGAGCAACGGCGCGCCGGCGATCTTTCCCTCGATCAGGCAGGACAATTGCTGGAGGGCGTCACTCTGTCATGCGGGTGCTTTCATGGTGATTTCGCCCCAGGAAATACCCTGGTGCAACCGAACGGCGAGTTGTTCGTTTTCGATTGGGAGTTGGCCGAATTCGAGCAACCCAATCTCTGGGACGTTTTGAATTTCCATGCGGTTGAGGCCGTAATCCGGCGAAGGCCGGAAATGGTCATGGATTGGGCGCGGCTGGGAACCGGCGATTCGCGATTGGACGGAGGGCTTCTACGCCTTTACCTGGTCAATTCCCTCTGCCTGCTGATGAAGGAGGGCGCGGCGGGGCGTGAGCGGGCCATCGCCTATCGTCATCGCTGGCTCGAACGGGCCGTGGCCGACAGACCAGCAGTGCGCAGTCGGTCTGTGCCACCTGGAAAACCGCCGGCTCTGGATGAAGAGCAGAGCCTGCATCCGCTGAAACGATTCTCATACCGCGAGGGGGTCAGCAGATGGGCGGGGAGGTTCGGCCTCCGGAAGATTCTCAGGGACTGGTATTACCGCTGGGCGCGCCCTGCCGGTGGCATCCTGCCTGTTCAGGTCAATGGCGTATCCGCCCGATTCCATGTTCAGAATTACCGTGAGCTCCGAATCCTCGAGGCCGTTCAAATCGGAGAGCGCGAGGTGCTCGACCTGATGCTCAAATTCCTGGCGCCCGGGGATGTGGTGTATGACGTCGGCGCGAATATTGGAATTTATAGCATTCTGCTGGCCAAGGCAGTGGGGGAGAGCGGGAAGGTGGTTGCCTTTGAACCTGAAAAGCAGAGCTATCAGCATCTTCTTGAGAACCTGAGCCTGAACTCGGTGAACGGCGTACAGTGCATCCAAAAGGCCCTGGGTGAAGAGTCCGGCGAGGGCCAGCTTTTCGTGCGGGATGGCGTTACGTGCCCCCGGCTTTCGGCGCCTCCCTCCGGCGGGATGGGCGGGCAGGTGACGAGCGAGAGCGTGGAGATTGCCAATGGAGACCGCTTGGTATGTGATGAAAACCTGCCGGTTCCCCGTGCGGTGAAGATCGATGTGGAGGGGCACGAATTTGCTGTTCTCCAGGGGCTTCGTCGCACTCTGGCCAAGCCCGCCTGCGAGCTGGTTTGCTGCGAAATCCATCCTCACCTGTTGCCCGCCGGTGTCACTGCGGAGGACATTCGGGAATTTCTGGTTTCGCTGGGATTTTCCCGCATTGAGAAGCTGACGCGGGAGCGCGACGAAAACTTTTTCCTTATCGCTCGCAGGGAAGGGACCTCGATTCGCCCCACGATGGAAGCGGCGGCGAGCCTTGCGCCGGCAATGGCCACCCGGCCATATCCTGAAGTCAAAACGACGCGGCGAATTCTGGTGGGCGCCTACGTTTGCCTGGTGAGCCCGGAGGCGGAAGTTCCCGGCGGGGGCGATTTGATGGCCTGGAACCTGGTGAAACACCTGAGCCGCGAACACCGTCTTTGGGTGCTTACCGCCGCACAAAACCGCGCGACAATCGAGCGCGCGCTGGAGGCTCAGCCGTTGTCCAATGTGGAATTCGTCTATGTGGGCTTGCCGCACTGGCTGCACGTGATGATTGGCCGCCAGGTGGGAGTGCAGTTGTATGCCTACATCTGGCAATGGAAGGCATACTTCGTCGCACGGAAGCTCCACCGGAAGTTGCGGTTCGACCTTTATCACCATCTCACCTACGAGAACGACTGGATGGCGAGCATCATCGGTGCCCTGCTGCCTATTCCCTATGTTCGCGGACCTGGCGGAGGGGCGCATCGTATTCCAAGGAAGTTTCTAATGGGCTTTCGGTTCTGGAGCCGCCTGGGCGAGTACCGGCGCATTTTCGGGCAATGGATCTTCCGGCACGATCCCTTTTTTGTGAAGAGCCAGGAACGCGCTCAGGTGATCCTGGTGTGCAATCGCGAAGCGGTGGATGGCGTTCCCACGCGATGGCGCGGCAAGGTTCAATTGGCATCGGTGAACGGCATCTCGCGTGAAGAGCTTGCCCCGCCGGAACCGGTGGCTCCCGGCAAGGGATTCACCGTGCTTTCCGCCGGCCGGCTGGTTCCGCTCAAAGGATTCGACCTGGCCCTTCAGACCTTCGCGATATTCGCCAAGAATCATCCTGATGCGAGTTTCACGATCATTGGCAAGGGCCCGGAACTGGACCGGCTGGAGAGTTTGATTCGCACCCTGGGGATCGAGAAGCAGGCGCGCATCGAAAAGTGGCTGCCGCGGGAGCGTCTGCTCCTGAACATGCGAACCTGTGACGTTTTCCTTTTCTCGAGCATGCGGGATGGCGGGGGATTGGTGGTAGTGGAAGCTATGGCCGCCGGGCGGCCTGTGGTTTGCCTGGACCTTGGCGGACCGGGTTTGCACATTACGCCGGACTGCGGGTTTAAGGTCCCGGCCAACTCACCCGGGGAGGCCATTGGACTCATGGCGCAGGCGCTGGAAAAGCTTTATCAGGACTCCGGCCTGCGGGCTAGAATGAGTCAATCGGCACGTGACCGCGCCGAACAGGTTTATTGTTGGGACATGTTGGGTGAGCGGCTCTTAGACATTTACGGGAAAGTGCTCGGAATACCTCGAGGCATGAATGGGAATTGAACTGGCACTCAGACCAAGAATGGCGCGTCGCTTGCGGCGGAACTCCCCGGCGGCGCAGGCCGCGGCGCCGGACGACAAGATCAGCCTGAATGCACAATTGGGGATGGCCCTCTGGCTTCTCCTCTGGCTGGGCTACAACACGACCTATGGTTACATTCTCAGCCCCAAGTTTGAGACCAAGCCTACCTATTTCATCCATGGCATCAGAGCCTTTTCCCCGATTCTGGCCGTCTGGTTTTCCTTTGTGATCGCTTTTGCCCGCGCCAACCGGGTTTTTTCCTGGATCGTCGGTCCCCTGGGATTGATGTTGCTCTACGTCGTCGTCGGGTTAATTTCCTCTGCCGCATTTTCTCCTGACCCCCGCGATGCGGTGTACAACGGACTCAACTATCTGGCCATCGTAGCGGTTCTGCTGGCGATTGTCTCTGTTCAGGATCCTCTCTCCGACCTTCGTCATGTGTTGAATCTCACCTGGAATGTGGGCTTCATCTTAACGCTGAGCCTGCTGGGGGCCATTCCCTTTCTGGGCTCCGGCGCCCTGATAGAGACGGACACCAATCCCGTTGGAGTGCGCGCTTACGGCGGCGACGTGGATATTTTGGGGATGCCGGGAACTCGCAACACCGGATTTGCGCGCTATGCCGCCATTGCTGCACTCGTCGCCCTGCCCAGATTCATGCGGAAGGGCAGCCTGCCCATGCGTGTAATTTGGGGCGGGCTATTCCTCGCCTCAATCTCCGGCTTGGTGATCGCCAACGGGCGGACGGAGACTCTGGCCTTCATAGCCGGAGTGGTGATGATTTTGATCATGGAAAAGACCAGGCGCATGGTCAACCTGCTGGCCGGTACGGCCGCGGCGATTATTTTGGGTTTGCGCGGCTTCTTCACCGGATTCTTCATGTACATGACTCGTACCGGGCACATCGATCCCACTATGACGGGGCGGACTCGTACCTGGGATGAAGCATTGCATTACTTCTGGGATTCACCCTGGGTGGGTCTGGGGTTCCAGGCCGACCGGTTCTATCTGGGAGGCGAGCATATGCACAATGCCTTCCTGCATGTGATCTTCCAAGCAGGTTTTTTGGGAGGGCTGGCGATCATCATTGGCATTATCATTGTGTGGGGTTACATCATCAAATATTTCTTCCTTGCCCCGCCGGCCGACAAATCTTTAATTCCTGCGGAAATTCCCGCCGTATTTATGTTTGTAACGATTTCTTCCGTTACCGAATCGACGTTTGCATATTTTTCGGCCGCCTGGCTGCTCAGCGCTCCTATTGTTCCCTACGTCATGGCGCTTCACAACCGCATGCGCAGAGTCTCCGCGCAGGAGGCCAAAGAACGCACGATGCGCCTTCGGCTGGCGAGACGCAGGACCCAATTCCTGGGCCCTCCACCCCAAGTGCCTCGTCCTGAGGGCGCATGAGTTGGAAAGATTGTCTGGTGCCCCACGGCATCATCAAGTTGAACTGGCTTTCCTGAAATCGCGGCTGCTGGCGAGCCAGTTGTGCTGACGTGAATCAGCGGCCAGTCCAATAGGGTTCTGAAGCAGAGAGAAGTTGGAATGCTCAATGCGTTGAAGAAGATTTCCCGCAGGCCCTTCGTGGTCAAGGCGGGCGATAGACTGAAGATTCGGGGTTTGCTGCGGTCAACCTATCGGTTTTGCTTTGCTCCCCAGCGCGGCAGGCACACGATCTCCGTGTGCGGACGCCAAGCCCGGTTTCACGTCTATTCGAACCGGGGTGTCGAGGTTTTGAATTCCCTGGGCGGCGAAAGGGAAATGATCGAGTATTTGATGGGGAAATTAAATCCTGGAGATTGCTTTTACGATATCGGAGCCGCCACGGGCTTGTATACGGTTTTTCTTGCGCAGGTGGTCGGGGAGAAAGGGATGGGCGTTGCCTTTGAGCCGGAACTCGACCCTTACGAACGATTGCGTGAAAACTTGAAATTGAATCATCTCTGCAACGTGCAACCGTTCCCCGTGGCACTGGGCGAGCGGGAGGAAACCGCTACGCTGATGGTGGGTGACGTGGCCGGCGCAGCGCGCATTGTAAATGCCGGGGATGGCAACGGTGCGCCGCTTCGTGTGGAGAGCGTCAAGGTGGTACAGGGTGACCGCTTTATCGAAAGCCGCAGTTTGCCCTTGCCTCGCGCGGTTAAGATTGATGTGGAAGGACAAGAATATTCGGTTCTTCGAGGTCTGAAGCACACACTGACTCAACCCTACTGCCAGGTGGTTGGCTGTGAAATCCGCCCGCAGTTTTTACCCAAGAGCGTTGTGCCGGAAGACGTGCTGGCGCTATTGCGGTCAATGGGTTTCTCCGAAATACGCGTTCATTCACGCGCAGGGGACCTTCACGCTTGCGCCGAGAAATCACCAGGACGCTTCTTTGAGACGTGACTGAGGAGGGCGCCGGCTTTTGAAAATGAGTGGATTGCGGTCCTCGGCAATCCAGGAGTAGTTTAGCGAATTTCCAACTCGGGGCACTAGGCTTGCTTCTTCCAATACACCCCGGTCCAGTCGATATTTTCCATCGGCGTCTCGATGCGATTCGCGAGGCGGAAGTCGTCTACGGCCTGCCGGCACCCGCCGATTGCGCCGTAATCATCGACAATCAAATAGCCACCTGGGGAAAGCTTTGAGTACAGGTTCTGGAGAGAATCCATGGTGGAAGAGTAGAGATCGCCGTCCAGGCGCAATATCGCCAGTTTTTCAATGGGTGCGGTCGGAAGAGTGTCTTTGAACCAACCTTTCAGGAAGCGGACTTGGTCGTCAAGCAGCCCGTATTTTGAGAAATTGGTTTCCACCTGCTCGACGGAAATTCCAAGCTCGGATTTCTGAGTCCAATGCGCATCTCCATCGTCTTGCTCGTAGCGGCCGTCGGGCCTCGGCAAACCTTCAAACGAGTCAGCTACCCAGACCCGCCGGTTTTCTTCAGCATAGGCTTTCAAGACGGCGCGCATGAAGATGCAGGCCCCTCCACGCCACACGCCCGTCTCAATCAGGTCGCCCGGAATATTTTCTCGAAGCACCTGTTCGATGCAGTGTTGCAGGTTGTTCAGCCGCTTGAAACCGATCATGGTATCAGCGTCCGGTAGGTAGTCACTGCCATCCTCCCGTGCCGCTGGGTCGAATTTGACGCGCCGGCAGATGACTCGATTGCTTTTCTCCAAGAAACCCGAAATCAGGGGAAAAACGGCCCACGCGACGGGATGAAGGGATCGCGTTGGGCGCGCGAAAGGGCGAAGGGTCTCCGGGAAAATGGACCTGGTCAGGCACTTCTTCATCAGTTCCAAATAGGGTGCCGCTTGCGCAGTCTGGAGTTCCATCAGGTCAAGCTCCGTATTCAAGGTCCTTGAGTTGCGGCCGTCGGTTCTATCGTGTCATTCTGAGAATTATATCGCGGCGTCCCTGCCATTCTCTCAATTTCTGGCCGGACCATCACTCGGGTCTGCATGACTTCGATAGATTGACGCAAAATCCATTTCGGCAGATTTCACGCACTGCGGGCAGGGATCTGCATTTCCTTTAGTTGTTGCGTAATGAATTTGGCCACCGCCTTTTCTGCGACCATCGCGTCGTACCACTTTTTCCCTTGTGCGGACAGGGATTGCATTCTCTCCTGGTCATTCAACAGGCTTTTCACGATCCCCGGCAGTTCGGCCCAATCGCGCAGAACGACTGCCGGGCAATCACGGAAATACCAGCGCGCGGGCAGGGGCTCGCTGATCACCACGCAACCCAACTTGGCTCCCTCAATCAGCCGGTTCGTCTCTTCCATGTTGCCGCGCGGGGCCAGGGCGATTTTGGCGCTCGAGAGTTTCTGCGTGTAAATCTCCGGGTTCAACCTTCCGCTGTTCACGCTGACCATCATGCATTCGATTTTGGCGCTAGGAATTTCCGCCTGCGCCCGAGCCAGCGCGCGCGTCATCAATTTCCGCGTCATGGCGGAGGCCCGCCAGAATCCCATTCGTCCCGAAGTCGCCGGCGTGCCCGCGAAGAATACGTCCAAAGGCCGCATTTCGATCGGCGCCGGCTCGACTTCAAGCAGCGAGTGGTAGCCTGCCGGAATTTCGTACATGGGCGTCACGATCCGCCGTGGTGATTCGCGCTGCCACCAGCGCCGGGCCCGAATGATCGAACTGCGGGCGTCGCGGACCATCACCCGCCAGGCCAGCGGCAAGGGCATGTGCAGCGCTTTGCGGAAAGGCTCGCGGCGGCGGACCCCGCCATTCTTGAAGATTGCGCGCATGCGACACTGGTAGCGCGGCACTTGCTGATACTCGTCGCCAATCAGCAGGACAATCGCGTCCTTCATGACCTCGTGAAAAGCGTCAAAATGCCAGGTGAGCACAAAAGTCAGCCCGCCGTCCGGATTTAGAGTGTCAAAGTACTGAAGAATTCCCAAATAGTAGCGCACATCGTTGGGCGGCAAATCGCCCGGCAAGCGTCCCCAATCAATTTCCACCGGTGCCGGGTAGTTGTAGAGCCACAGGAAGAAGCGATTGCGCATGCGGGGAATATACATCAGTGGCGTAACGTGAGGAAGGCGTGCTTTCAAGCGCCCACGCCTCGCCGCGGGCCGTCGAAAATGATTTGAAAGGACGCCCAATTTACCTGAACCGTGAGGGGACAGTAGCTCGATTCGCCGCGCCGACATATAGCCCATCGCGAATCGAGTCGGCGATTCCCTGAAAGTTCCAGCGCGCGTATCTTCCCACCATCTGGATATCGTACTTTTCGAGCACTCGAAGAGCCGCGGCGCGCCACTTTGATCCGGGCCACGACCAAGTGTAGGCCACGTCGATCCACGTGGGGTCGAGCGCTTCAACGTCTGCCAGGTATCCCCACTCCTGCAACTCGCGCACGGTGGTTTGGGAATAATCCCGAATATCCCCCGGCGCAGGCTTTTGCCCTCCTTGATAGGCGCGTTCCACGTAGATGCTCACTCGATTCGCGGATTTACGTTTTGAACGCGGCAGAAAGCTTGCGTCCACATTGCTGTAAAACCCCACGCGGTGGAATCCGCCGCGGCTGGCCGGGACGTAGAGCCAGTGGTCCGGCGGGCAGCGCTCGCCTCGCACTCCGCCGATATTTAGAACGAGAACGGACGTGTAAGGGTCGGGCGGCTCTTGGAGCTCGAGCCCGGTCATTTCGATCATGTGGTCGAGCGTAAGAGTGGAAACCAGGGATTCGTACTTCACCTCACTCCCATCGTGGAAGGTTAACATCTTGCTTCCCGCATCGATGCGCGCCGCGCGCTTGCCATAATGCACATCGCAGCCGCGCGCCAGCCCTTGCGCCAGCGCATTCAGGCCCGCAAGTGGATATAGAAACGTGGTGTTGTATCCTATCGGCGGAGTTGAATCCGACGCCCCTCGAATCACCAGGCCTGAGTCGATAGGCGACTTGTATGGGTCTTGCGGGGCGATGCTCCTCCACAGGCCCGCGGTATAAAGCTCGTGAAACGGGCCGAAAAAGGCCGCCGTAAGCGTTGGGCCAAAATTCTGCGTAAGCCAATCGGCCATGGTTTTGAAATTGGGTTTGGGAGAAGTCAGGATTTCTACCAGCGCCTTGCTGCGAAATTCCCGGCCGAAGCAGCGCAGGTGGTTCTGGAGCGGATAGGGGACGTAAAGGTTTTGATCGGGGAAATAGACAGATGAAATTCGTTCGTACTTCTTCGCCGGCGCGAGCCTTTTAATCAGGCGAAGAACCGCAGTGTCGCCGCCGAAAATCCAGTGCCCGCCGCCGATTTCGAACCGGTAAGCTTCGCGGTCGCGGGGTGGATTTTTGAGGCGGCCCGGTTTGCCCGGACGCAGATAGTAAGAGGAGCAGATTCCTCCCGGAGCGGCCTCTGCTTCAAAGACCGGCAGGCCGGAAGCCCAGCCCGCGGCGAGTCCGGTCATGCCGCCACCCAAGATGGCGATAGGAACGCGACGGGTTCCGCGTTGGGAGGCGGTTTGCGTGCGCCGCCGCGCCGGTGGGGTCCGTTTCATGCTGGGATTGAAACTAGGGCGCTTTCCGCACCCTCGGTTCGGCGAGCGGACCGTACATCTCCGGCCGGCGCGCGGCGATGCGGTCAAATTCCCACTTACCCGGTTGCCGCACAACGCGGTTCCGGTCCGCAGCGGCGGGATCGATTTCGGCGTAGAGGATGGTCTCCTCGGTCTCGCCCGCTTCGGCCAGCTTGGTGCCGCCCAAATCCACAATCTGCGAGTGCCCGGCAAAGCGGAAGCCGCGCTCTTCTCCCACCCGGTCGCAGGCGATGTCGTAGAGGTGATTCTCCGTGGCTCGGACCGGAGGCGTGTGCTGCCACGAATCCGATCCCATCGGCCAGTTGGTAGGAATAGCCAGAATCTGAGCGCCCTTCAGTTTCAGCACGCGCCCACTTTCCGGAAAGCTGCAATCATAGCAGATGCTGATTCCGATTTTTCCTTGCGGAGTCTCGAACACGGGAAACGGCTTGTCGCCCGGCGCGGCATGCCAATCGATTCCCAGGCAGGGAAGGTGCAGTTTGCGATAGGTTCCCAAAATAGACTGGGGAGTGACCACCGCCGCGGCGTTAAAAATCCTGTCGCCCGCGCGCTCGAGCATCCCCACCACCACGGTGCAATCCAATTTCTTCGCCGCCGCCAGGATTTTCTCCGTGCTGGGGCCGGGAACCTCTTCGGCCACGGGCGAAGCCTCTTGCGCGCTGGTATAGCAGTAGCCGCTCAGCGCGCATTCGGGAAAGACCGCCAGCTTCGCCCCAGCGCTCGCCGCCTGCTCCATTCGCCGGAGGATTTGGTCGAGATTGTGCTCCTTGGCAAGAATCTTGACGTCCATCTGAACCGCTGCGGCCTTCATGCATCCCTCCTGTAGTAGTTGAGCTAAATCTATTCTAACAGGAATGGTGGATTTCTGCCGGAGCGGGGCGGTGTCGGACTTTTCGTCCCCCGAGGGGAAATTGGTTACTCTCCGCAACTTTCTTTTTTTTTTGTGTTTAGACTTGCGAACGGGTCTCCATCTGTATAAGATATGACCCCATCTACACCTTGGGTAGTACACAACATTCAATCTGGGAGGAAAAATGAAAAGGACCATTATCACTCTGAACATCGTCTTTGCCGCCTTGGTGTTGGCTATTCAGCTTACTCCTCGGATGCAGAGCGTCAATACGTCTACGGCAATCGCGGCTCCAGCCCCGATGGCGCCGGCGGTTGCTCCTAACTGTCCCAATATCCATGGGGCAATTGATAGCCTGAAATCCGCTGAGCAGGAAATGCATGATGCCGCGCATGATTTTTGCGGACACAAAGCTGCGGCCGAACGTACGGTGCACGACGCCATTGAGCAATTGAGGCAAGCCGAAAACTGTGCGAAGTGCCGGTGAGCAAACCGCAAGCAAGGGACAACAGCAGATCTGAAGGAAGGATTTGAAAATATATAAGGGGCAGGACGCACAAGATATTTGTGCGCACTGCCCCTTTATTTTCTTCAACCTGGTGCCGGGTCCGGATCCCCGTAGCGGAGCGAGAGAAGGCGATACAGTCTAATATACTGTCATCCCGTCCGATTTTAGATATGCTCACCGCCTACCTCTCAGGTGAATCCTGAGCCGGAGGGTCTCCATGGCCAAAAGGAAAGCCGCGGCCAAATTTTCACGCCCAAGCCCAAGAGTTGCTTCCGGGCAAGAGGGCGCGTCAAGGCGTCAGTCGGGTTCTGAAGAAGCCTCTCGCCGTCTGGCGCGCGCGATAAGTGAGCAGCGCGAAGGGGGTTCTGTGGTGGGCTAGGCACTCAAGCGTGGTGGGCGCCCAAGCAAAGTCGGGGGCAAACTCTCCGAGCCAGAGACGGCGCTCGTTTCTGGCCCTTCCGAGCGTCCTCCCAGCAAATCTTTTCCCATTGTCGGTATTGGCGCTTCGGCGGGGGGCTTGGAGGCCTTCACGGGCTTCCTTCAGGCGTTACCAGCGGACACAGGTATGGCCTTTGTGCTTGGTCCAACACATGGACCCTTCGCACGTGAGCCTGCTTCACCAATTGCTGGGACGGCGCATCGAGAAATCAGGGCATGCCCCCAAGATAATCGGGAATGATATATTTGTTTCCGACTTTGTCAGGTAAACACCTGACTGCGATTCTGGGACACCTCCTAGTTGTAAGAAAGTTGCAGATGAATTAGAAATGTAGCCTTGCGATGCGAAAGTGGGCCGGTTGGTCCCGGCAGCAAGTTCCCCGGTGAATTAATGGCGAGAGTGAATCCGAGACGTTACCCCCGGCTGAGCGTTCACGTCCTTGTAGATTTTTCAGTTGGCAACGGGTGGTCGTGGTGCCCTGCGACCCTCGGTGGAGGCGGGCTTCTGTTGAGCGAAGTTGAACTCCTTGAGCCCGGCATAGAGATTTCTGTTCGCTTCCGCCCTGCCAAAAACCTCCCGTTCATTAATGCGCAAGCCAGAGTTCGATACGTCCTCGAAGGGGTAGGCACAGGCGTGGAATTTACAAACATTTCCACTGAGGACCGCATGCGCTTGTTGCGGGTGATCCACAGGCATACCGGGGACCGAAGGACCAGGCCGCGCGCCCCGCTCGCAACCCAGGTGCAGTGTAAGGAATGCTATTCGCTAACCTTCTCGCGCGACCTCAGCTTATGCGGAATGTTCGTCGAAACCAAGAGTCCGCTTCCGATCGGCTCGCCCCTCACGGTGCGTTTTAATCTGAACGACAACAACCAGGTTGTGATCGCAGCCGCCCACGTCCATTACCGTCTCGCAAAGATGGGGATGGGGATTCTGTTTGACGACCTCCTGCCCGAACACCGTCAAGCCATCGAGGACTACCTCGGTAGCCGTCACGAATTTTCCCCTGAAAGAACTGCAACCGGCAGCTGCGCCAGGTAGTGTCTTAGCCTGAATTCTAGAGCCGAGCTTCAGGAGTCAGGATAAAACCCGGCTGGCGCAGACGTGCATTTCAATGTGTGCGTTCCACCGGACTACCTGCGTTCGCGCCTTATCGTGAGTCGCAGACATTGGAAGTCATGTCTGCGCCAGCTGGGTTGGTGGCTTCGCCTGGCAACCCGCTCGGCTTCTACAACTTTCCAAAACGGCAATGCAGCCTTGGTGTTAAATTGAAGTGCCGAATTTGACCAAGGGGGGGCCATGAGCGATACAAAACTTACAAGAAGAGGTTTCCTGAAAGGAGCCGCGGCGGGAGCGGTGGAGGTACCGGCGCTGGCGAAAAACAGCGACGCTACGGAACCGATGTGCGGAGCCGATTGGGAGGCGCCACCCAAGCAGACGGGCAACGGCCTGAACCTGATTATCATCGTTGCGGACACCTTTAGGGCGGACAATCTGGCGACTTACGGGCCGAAATGGCTGGAGGCTCTCGAGACTCCGAACCTCGACCGGTTTGCGCAGCGCGCCACCGTCTTCTCTGACGCTTACTCGGAACTCATGCCCACCATTCCGATCCGCCGCACGCTTTACACCGGACGCCGTGGGATTCCCGCCTATTATTTTCCCCAGCACGAGAACGTGCAGTTGCCGGGCTGGCATCCGCTCTACCACGAGGACGTGACGCTCAGTGAGACGCTCCTGGAAGCAGGTTACATCAACGCCCTCATCAGCAGCCTTTATCATCAATTCAAGCCGGACAGAAATTTTCAGCGCGGATTCCACACCTGGCGATGGGTTCGCGGGCTCGAGTTCGATTATTACGGCACCAGCCCGCACCACGGGTTGGACATCAGCGAATTCGTTTCCGATGAATACTTGGCAAAAAATCCCGGGCTTCACAATTCCCTGAGCCAATACAAAGCCAACCGCAATCTTTGGCAGCAGCAGGGCGAATCCGTGAGCCAGATTACCGCGCAGACGGCCATCCGCTGGCTGAATGAAAATTACTCACAGAAACCCTTCTATCTCCAGGTGGAATTTTTCGATCCGCATGAGCCGTGGGACCCACCGCGGCGTTTTCTCGAAAAATATATGCCCAACGCGCACGGTCCAAGCTTTATCGAGCCGCCTTATGACACCATTCCGCTCTCCGACGAGATCAAGAATCGCATGCGGGCCAATTACGCCGGCGACGTGAGTTGCGTGGACCATTGGGTGGGCGCATTGCTCGAAACGATTGAGCAATTCGGCCTGATGGAAAACTCCATTGTGGTCTTCATGGCGGACCATGGCGCGATGCTGGGCGAGCACCAGCAGTTCCTGAAAGGTCCCGACAAGCTACGCTGCCAGGTGACGCATATTCCCATGCTCATTCATGTGCCGGGAAATTCCGCGGCAGGAAAAAAGGTGGGGGGATTTGTCCAGATTCCCGACGTCATGGCCACCGTCCTCGGCCAAATGGGGCTGAAGCCGCCTTTGCGGACGACGGGCAAAGATTTCTGGCCGCTGGTCACGGGAAGCGCATCGCATCACGAATACGTTGTGCAGACTTATGGCTGGGTGGGAGCCGTTCGAAACGCCGAATGGAATTACAGTGAAATCTGGAAACCGGGGGCCAACGCGGGCATGTATCACAAGTACCCTGATTCGCCCGCCGAGCCCTATAAGCCCCAGCTCTATAATCTTCAAAACGACCCCAAGGAGTTGACCGACGTCGCGGACAAATATCCCGATGTCGCGCGCCAAATGTCCGCCAAAATGAAGGAATACCTCACCTCGGGCCAGGGCGTGACCATGGGAAGCTTCAACGGCAAGGCCACCGTGAACCTTGGGGAAGGGCTTTATTCAAAATAAAATCGGCTTCGCGCGGGCATCTAAGTTTCCAGATATTCCTGGAGAGCTTCATGCTGGGGTTCCAAGCCAAGGCCGGGTTCCTCGGTCAAGGTCACCCATCCTTTTTCGGGCCTGGGGGTACTTTTGTAAATGGTTTCACCCACCATCCACATCAGGTAGTGGAATTCCACGCGCCAACCGTTAGATACCGCGCCCTGAAAATGCATATTATGATGAGGCCAGCCTCCTCCCGTAGTCAGCAGGACGTTGAATGCCTGGGCCATCCCCGCGACCTTCAGCCCTTCGGTATATCCTCCCACGTAGCAAACGTTAGGCTGTAGGATATCGACTGCGCCATGCTGAAGGAGTTCTAGGTGCCGGAAACGGGACCCTTCATTCTGGCCGGCCGAGACCGGAACAGGGCACCTCTCGCGGAGCTCGGCGAGCAGCCTTGCGTCGTTTCCGTAAAGAGGTTCTTCAAACCACGTGATGTTGTAAGGTTCGACTCGCTTAGCCAGCTCCAATGCCCGGTTCTGTGAGAAGAGATAATTGGCATCAATCATCAAGTCGGCTTTCTCTCCAATCGCTTCGCGCACTGCCTTCACGCGGACCGCGTCTTCAGCTGTATCTTCGGCGTTGTTGATGGCAACCACCATCTTAAACTTGTCCTGGCCTTCGGCGACGAAATGACGCGCCATCTCCACGAGTTGTTCCCGGTCGAATTCCAACAAGCCGAAAGTAATATAGGCGGGGACTTTCTTTTTGGCTCCGCCCATAAGCCGCCACGCCGGTTCCTTGTAATGCTTGCCCTTGATGTCCCATAGTGCGATGTCCACGGCGCTTACGGCTGAGCTCCAACATCCCGTCTGGTAACGCGGGTTGAAGGTCAGGAACATCTCCTGCCATCTCGC
>JASHSC010000580.1 GCA_030036915.1 Terriglobia bacterium | reverse complement strand
CTCGGGACTACTTCGGAGTATCGCGGTTTTGAGAAGGCGGTAACGGCCAAGGGGCTGTGCTCCATACTGGAGAACGCTCTGAAATTCGCCCCGCAGGTGGCTGATTGCCGGTTCCTGCGCGCCTGGGCCGGCCTGCGCCCCGACACACCCGACCATCTACCCATCCTCGGCTATGGGGAAACGAGGAATCTCATCTTCGCTACCGGCCACTTCCGCAACGGCATTCTGCTTGCGCCCGTGACGGCAGAGATCGTCTCTGACCTCATTCTGGCAGGCAAGACTTCTCGCCCCATCGAAGCCTACCGGCCGACGAGGCTCAAATTGGCAGGCAGTAGGCAGAAGGCGCAAGGATGAAGTATGAGGGTTGAATTCATTCCCGCGGCCAATTCTGCTATGCAACCCTTTTGACGGAAGGGGTTAGGTGCGCCCTCTTAGGCCCGGGTCACGAAGCAACCGCAGCCGCAGGATGCACATCCCGGTCAATGTCGGCGGTTGTCCCTGAGCGCCGTTCGAGCTCCAGGTCGAAAAAATTCTGGAGGTTGAGCCAGAATTCGGGATTGGTTTTGAAGTAGCGCGCCAAACGCAAGGCGGTATCGGCGGTGATGCGCCGGCGTTCGTGGACGATCTCTCCAATCCGGGTCGCAGGTACGCGGAGGTTCAGCGCCAGCCGGTTGATGGTGAGGCCCAGCGGCTTCATAAAGTCCTCGCGGAGGATTTCGCCGGGATGGACCGGGGGGATCAAATCGGGTGACTTGCCCATGCTTGAAGCTCCTTAGTGGTAGTCGACAATTTCCACATCGTAGGCGTGACCTTCCTTCCAGAGAAAGCAGATCCGCCACTGTTCGTTGATCCGGATGGAATGCTGGCCTTTCCGGTTCCCTCGCAGTGCCTCCGGATGATTTCCAGGCGGCGATGCCAGGACGCGCAACTCCGTGGCTGCATGAATTTGCAGAAGTTTCCGCAGCGCCACCCGTTCAAATGCCCGGAAGCGCCGAGTGTGATGATAATCAAAAAGCTCTTCCGTCTCCTTGCAGCGGAATGTCCGGATCACACTTACAGCGTACTACGCATAACGTAGCATGTCAAGCGTTGGAGAGAAAGGCATCCGGAGGGAGAGAAGAAGTCTGCCAGCCCGGTCCTACTGCGAGCCGACCTTCCGATCGAATCCGCATGTTAACAAAAAATGAATTTTTACCCTATGGAGGGCCCCAAGCAGACGAGAAATCCAGGGGGGCACGACTTCATCCTTCATCGCGTGCCCACTGCCTACCGCCTACCGCTTTCTGCTCTCCGCCGACTAGTGGATGACCGACGTGTCGATATTGGCGCTCACGCGTGGGTCGCCTAAGATTTCCAGCGAGCGGACAAAAGCGTCCACGACGCCGCCATCGAATTGGGTTCCGGAGCAGCGGTGCAACTCCTCGATGGCTTCTTCCATGGTGCGGCCACGGGTGTAAGCGCGCTCGGAAACCATGGTGTCGAAAGAATCGGCCACGGCGAGGATACGCGCGCCCAGGGGAATACTCTCACCCTTCAGTTTGTCGGGATAGCCCATGCCATTCACCATCTCATGATGATGCCGAATCATTCCGCGAATGCGTTCGATGGCCTTCACCTTGAGTGGCTCGAGCATATCGGCGCCGCGCGAAGAGTGGATTTTAACCAACTCGTATTCTTCCGGCGTCAGGCGTGAAGGTTTGTTGAGAATCGCCTCAGGCACCCCGATCTTTCCAATGTCGTGAAGGATGCCACCCAGGCGAATTTCTTCAATGACTGATTCCGGCAAGTCCAACTGCCGGGCGGTTTGCGCGGCCAGGCGCGAGACCGCCTGCGAATGACCCTGCGTGTAATGGTCCTTGGCATCGATGGCGAAGGCAAGCGCGGTCACCGTATCGAGCAGCGAGGGAGCATCGCCGTCGCCCTTCAGCACACCGTTCCTGAAGCGCTCAAGGTAATGCTCGAAAGCTTCGGGGCCGGTGGAGAACATGCGCTTCATCGTAACGCCCAGGTAGGCTTCGAGCAATTGACGCTCCCACTCACCCTGTGCAGAGACCAGCGCTCGAGATGCCACCTGCACACGATTGCCCTCCTGATGCTTGGCGAGGTACATGCCGGAATCGGCCACACGCAGAATTTCTTCCTGTGTCGGACCGTGGACAGGGAAGGTGGCAATACCAAAACTGGCGGTGACACCGTGAGCGGCCAGATACCGGTCCGACTCGATGCCGGCGCGCAGGCGCTCGGCCAGAATCTCCGCTTGGTCGGTGCGAGTGTCCGGGAGCATGATGGCAAATTCATCGCCGCCAAAGCGCGCAACCACATTTGACTGCCGAACCTGCTCGTTGAGCAGACGAGCGACGGCGGTGAGCACCTTGTCACCTTCCAGGTGGCCGTTCCGGTCGTTCACCTGCTTGAAATCGTCTAGATCCAGCATGATCAAGGAGAACATATAGCCCGCGCGCGTGGAGCGGCGCCACTCGCGGTCGAGCGCTTCCATAAAATAACGGTGAGTTTTGAGACCCGTAAGTCCGTCGGTGATGGCTTGTTCAAGGGCCACCTGGTAGGCCCGCGCGTTGTGAAGGGCAATGGCCAGCTGGTCCGCCAGGGTACGCAGTGTAAGCACGTCCTGTTGCGAAAAGACGTAGGAATCACGGCTCTCGAGACTGAGGACCCCCAAAAGTTCCTCGCGGTACTTTAAGGGTAGGCTGAGTGCCGCCCGGATGCCGGGGTGGAGGGGAATGTAGCGGGGCTCCTTCACGACGGAGTTGGCGAGAACGGGCTCGCCCGTTTCCGCCGCAACGCCTGACAGGCCTTCGCCCTTGCGGATGCGCCGCCCAATCAGCTCAGGGCCGTAGCCGGCTTCCGCTTGCACACACAATTCCCCCTGCCTGGAGTCCATCATTTCGATTCGCGCCAAGTCGTAGCCGAAGGCGGTGCGAACCTGACGGCAGATGTTGGGCAGCAGCTCCTGGGGGTTGAGCACTGAACTGGCTTTACGCCCTAATTCGTTGAGGAGAGCCAAGTGGCTGGCGCGCCGCTGCTCCTTCTTGAACAGGCGGGCGTTCTCAACGGCTACCGCAGCCTCCTGCGCCAGCAACTGTACCAGCTCAAACTGCGACTTGGTAATGGCAAATTCGCGCTCCATATCGGCCAGAGCCAGCACGCCCATCGATCCATCGGAGAAATTGAGTGGCACACCGCACCAGGTCTTGATGCGCGGATTCATGGGTGCGAGGCCCAGCTTTTGGGTTGTGCCTTGAACATCACTCGCTACCAACAACGGCTGGTGGGTTGCCTGCACGTATTGCGCAAGCGAACTCGCCGGTCCGCCCTGCACGGTGCCCTGCGGGCCGCCGCTCTCAAAAGGTACCACCACTTCGAGCGGCGCCTCCGGCGTGTCTTGCAAGGCCAAGCCAAAGTTCGTTGCCCCCATCAATCCCTTCAACTCGTGGCGCAGGATGCCCATTTGCGCGCGGAGGTCAAAGGTGGCGCGCAAGGCTTCGCCGACTCGATGCAGGATCTTTAGTTCGCCGTCACGCCGCTCCGCCGCCCGGTTCAGAGACCAGTTTTCGATGGCGACGCTCATGTGGTTGCCAACGGCCATCGCCACGCGCAACTCCTGAGGCTCAAAACTCCGCAAGTCCCGGAACCCGAGCAACAATGCACCGTAGGATTTCTCACGCACTTGCAAGCCCACAACCACCAGCGTCCGCAGTCCCTCGCTCCTCAAAACCTCGCAAAACTCGTTGAAGACTGGCTCACGCCCCCATGCTGTATCGATTTCCGGGCCTCGCAAGTCGGGGAAAACCATCAGTGCGCCCCAGCGCTCGCCACTGGAGAGCATGAAGCGGCGCAAAGTATCCCGGTTCAACCGCTCCGACACTTGCGTGGATAGGCCCCAGGTACTGAAATGCACCTTTCCTTGGCCCCCTTCCTCCTGGAGCAGCAGGCAACCCTCCTGCGTTCCCAGCATCTGCGAAGCGCCGCGCAGAGATTGGTCCATCATTTGTTTGGGATCACGACACTCGGAAAGCTCTTTGCTGAAAAAATGAAGGCTTGAAAACCAGAAGATGTCCGTGTTCCGCCGCCTCCGACTCCGCGTGCGCAGGTGGGGCGCAAGGAGACCCACAAACAAGATTGTCACGGCCGTGCCGAAGAGAAGCAACTCAACACCCGGGTTATTGAGATAGATCCCCATCTCGGTCTGTTGAAGCGGAAAGGCCTAAGAAAGTCCGCCTGTCGGACCTCCGCATTACAGGTTGCTAATG
>JASHSC010000579.1 GCA_030036915.1 Terriglobia bacterium | reverse complement strand
TGGTGCTGGCCCGGCGCATATCGAGCAGCGTGAACCGCACCTGCCCATTGGTGTAATCGGGCGCGCGGCCGATGACTTCGCACGGAATGTTGGTCACGCCGCGGCCGCCGCTGATGTAATCCGGAATCAGCGGATGCGTGAGTGACACCCAATCTTTCAACTCAGGCTGAAGTGCTCCAAGCTGCATCACCGCCTGATAGATGGGCGTGCCGAAGCCGTAGCGCCGGAAGAGCTGGTCGCCGAGCAAAAACGCGCGCAGCGTGCCTCCGCGCGCCGTGCGCAGCCCGGCGGTCTCCACCTGGTGGTTGTAGAGATAGCGGAACAAGTTGTAGCTCGTCTGCTGGAGCATGGTCACCGTGGTGTTGTAAGTCCGCGCGCTGGTGTTGGTGGCGCTGTCGTCCGTATCCAGGCGAAACGACAGCGCGTTGATAATGGGCGCGAGACGCACTTCCGGAATTCCCACGATATTGCCTTGCGAAAAGCTGAACACCGGCGTCTGGTTCAGCGGATTCTTCATGGGCTTGAGCGTGAGCAGGCCGCTCGAAGTGATCACCATCACCAACCCCAGCGGTTTGAGGATTTGATCTTCCAGCCAACTACGCGCCTGCTGCGGCGAGGTAATCTTGAATTCAAACCAATCGCCGGAAAACATCCCGTCGCGAAGCGCGGTGATGCCGGGCACATCAAGATAAGGATTGGGATTGATCAGCGTTGCGGGACTTCCGTCGGTCGCCTCGGTGGTGAGCGGAACATATTGTGCCCAAAAAGGATTCGCCGCGGCCACCAGTCCTCCCGTGGCGCCCACTTCCACCACGGCGTTCAGCGCCTCATCCTGTCCGACGCCCAATTCGTTCTGCATGGCCGCGAGAAAAACGTCGAGCGGGTTGCCGCTCACCCAGCGCGGATTGTCATTCGAAATCGGATAGCTGTTGG
The DNA here is from genome assembly GCA_030036915.1 of Terriglobia bacterium. GTDB lineage: Bacteria > Acidobacteriota > Terriglobia > UBA7540 > UBA7540 > Bog-366. Next base: position 3,019 of record JASHSC010000579.1, on the reverse strand, counting down.
CTTGCCACTGCGCGCCGCTGGGTTGCCAGGTGTTTTGTTGCCCCGGCAGATACTCCTCCGGTCCGCCATTCGCCCACAGAAACGCTCCTTGCGCGAAGCGTTTCAGGTCGTCCGCGCGGAGGATGACGCGCCCATCGGTATCAAATCCGATTTCGGAGATCTGCATGACGTGCAGGGGAACGAAGTCGCCGATTGAGCTGCCCGGAAAGCCCATGCTGAAGGTTACGATTTGCCCGATCAATTCTTCCTGCGCCGCAAGCGTGTGGAGCACGCCGCAGGGGTCGATGCAGCGGATTTCCATCTGGCCGACAGAGCTCGAGCCGTTCTTGTCGTCAATCGATTGTTCCGCGCCGGCGGGAACGTACATATACGGCAGCATCTGCGGCAGCCCCGCGACGGTCAGCAACATACTGGGATTGGTCGCCACCAGCCACATCCAGGCGGTAGGAGCGAGCGCCGGCCAAACTTCGAATTCATAAGGCAGCCCGCGCGCCGCCAGCGAGTATGCCAGCAGCGAGCCATTGCCCGTCGCTTGCAAAATCGTCGCCTGTCCGCTGACCAGAGTCGTAAGCACCGCATCAAGGGTTGTTCCGAGGCCGGTAAAGAAACCCGCGAGGCCGGTGATGTTGTAAAGTTGCAGGAGCATCAGAATCATGCCCCACGTGCCTTCCTGCCAAACGGAAAGCGGCGAGCCGGAATACCCGCCCGTGGAATCGTTGTAGGGCTTCATGCCGCTGAACGGCGTCGAGACCGAATAAGCTTCGTTGTAAGAATTTGTCGCGTTCGAAAGCGCTATGGTCTGGTTGGTCAGAAGAAAATTCTGGTAGGCGAATTCCGCGCATTGCAGCGCGATATCGTCGCGATTGCTGGCGTGCGCCCACAGCGCCGCCCAGTGGCCGGAAGCGTCCAGCGCCTGGCTGGTGTCGAGGGTACTTCCGGTAACGCCCTGGGCAAAATGTCCCGGCACCGAGCCCGACGGCGCAATATAAAGGTTGGCCATCATGTTGATGTCGATACTCTCGGCGGCGGCGCTGGCGGCTTCCGCAGTCGAGGTCAGCGAACTCGCCTGGCTGGAAGTGATCGTCCCGGTTTTGAGCAGATTCGTGGCGGCCACCGGCAGCAAATTCGCCGCGCGCTGGAAGGCGAACCACAAGTCGATCTGGTGCTCGGTGGAAACCGTCTGCACCGCGCCCGGCACGAACTGATAGCCCGGATCGACGTAGCTTCCATACCCTTCATAAAACAATCCATTGGTAAGGTCTGACGCCGTGCTCTGCAAGCTGAGCAGGAAAGTGATCATTCCTTGCAGTGGCAGCGTGGGAGTGAGGTCCTGCGACAGCGCCATGTAGACGCAATATGCGTAAACCACCCACGCCATCGCTCCGGCGCGGATGTACGCCTGGTCCACCTGGCCGTTGTAAGTGTCGTAACTGAAGCTCAGAGTATTTGCCGGCTGAAGGTTGCCAACGCTGAAGTTGTCGAAATAAAGGTCGGTGCTCGCCGCCGTGAGAGTGAGTGTGAATCCCGTCATCTTCACCAGCGTGTCGGTTACCACGCTGGAGATTTCGGATTGCAGGTTGACGAGTGTGGTGCGCCACAGCGTGGCGCCGGGTCCGATGGGTAGCGTGATGACCGTGCCTGACAAGGTCGCCGGACCGGCCGCGCCGTTCGTTACTTGAATATCCGTGACCAGTCCACTCGCAGTCACAATGCTGACGTCGAAAATAAATCCCACCGACGGGCCTTCCATGTGCTCGAAGCTGATGTAACCGTCCACCGTGTCGGGGAATCCGCTGCCGGTGTAAGTGAAAACGTCGTTGGCGGAGCCGGCGTGAAAATCCAGAATATTTCCGGTGCCGTAAGGCGGCTCCTGTGGCGTGACGGAGTTAGCGGCAATGTTCGAAATCGTTGCGTCCGTTCCGCTGGCGGACCACTTTGCCGTGCCGCCCTCTTCCGCGTTTTCGAGGACGGTCGAAGCAAGGTACTCCGGCGCCGCAAGGAAGGCGTTGAGCTGAATAATAATGTTACTCGCCGCCGTAAAATTCCCTGCTGAGCTGTAAGCGAGAATGGTCAGCGCGGCGTCGTAGATATACCCGCGATTCTGGATAGCGGGCAGGTCCGTCGCACCGGGGTCGGGCACATAGAGCGGATCGCTGGTGGGCACATCGAACGAGCGCGGCAGGTCCGAATACGCAAGCTCCGCTCCTGCCGAATCGAAAATCTCCGTCCAACCCACCACCGGGTCGTCGTAGAGAATGTGAACCTCCGCCGTGCCGGGCGTGGCGATGATGCTTGAGCCCGCGCGCGCGTGGAAGCCGTCGCTCTGCACGATGATGGGAATGTTGTCTTCCAGCAGATATTCGATGTCGGTCTTGATGTACACCTGGGCCTTGTAACCGGTCAGTTGGCCTCCCAGCGTGGCATTCGCCTGAGGAGTCTGGCAAACGCCGGTATTCGTGTGCGACACCCAGCCTTCGGGGATCGTCGAGCCATACCAGCCGCTCGAGGGTTGCGTCACGCTGGTGGGGTAGAGCGCCGCGAGCAGCAGGCCGGGGAAAACGTTCGCCATGCTCCAGGTGTATGCGCCCCCGTAGGCGCCGCTGCCGGTCGGCACGACGGTTTGCAAACTCGAGCTTCCCTGGTAATACCAAACGTCCGTGTGGACGAACAGATCCACGCGATAGGAGCTTTGCGAGTTGATGAGATTGAAAGCGTAACCCGTGGCCACCCAGCCGATGTTTTCATAACCCAGCGCAATTAGTTTCCAAACCTGCGTGTTGTCGCCGGTCAGCGCGCCCAGTGAGGTGGGCCAGGTGGGAGGATTGCTGGTGTTGGCCGTGACGCCATTGTAGAGCGCCATCTGTACGTTGTCGTTTGAGTCCACAATCAGCGCGCCGAAGGGATAAACGGCGTTGGCGGTCCACTTGGCGATGACCCCGGCGGTCTGCGGCAATCCTGGAGTCATCTGGCTCGAGCCGGCGTTGTAAAGCAATGTGTTGATGGATTGCTGCATCGCCGT
>JASHSC010000578.1 GCA_030036915.1 Terriglobia bacterium | reverse complement strand
TGCCGTTCGCAAACAAGCGACGATATTCCGCCGCCGAATCCGCATCGCCCACGGCAAGCGCCAATTCTTCTCCTGCTCGCAGCGCGCCCAGGTAGTAGATTCCGCACAAAGGATTCGGCCCATAAAACTCCACGTCGTAAGTGTTGTGCTGAACGCCCTCGGCCACGCCGTCGCGGTTGCCATCCCAGCCGTCTTCGACCCAGGCGAATTCCAGCGCGCGTTTCGCCGAAGGCCACAGCCGTCGCAGCCAGTCCGTGTCGCCGGAAAGACGCCACTCGCGATAAAGTTTGATGAGGCAGCCCATTTGCCCGTCGGCCGCGGCGCGCGGCCAAATCTGTTTTCCGTCCGGTAAATATGATCGGAAACCCATCAGGCCGTTGGCTTCCGTGTTGCGCAGAAATTCCGACTCGCGCAGCGAGTGCGCCAGCGTGGGAAAAAGCTGCGCCGTGGCCTGCTCGTAGTTCCACACGTGCGTGCAGCTTCCGTGGCAGCAGCCGGAGTGCTCGTTGCAGCCTTCGAATCCGTGGAACTCGCCGTCGGCGGTGCGGAAGCAGGTGTTGGTGCGCAAAGTGGAAAGTGTGCTGGTGGCCGCATCCAGAACGGCCGCTGGCAGCGTGGAGGACCTAATCGCCTCTGCAAACGCGCGAGTGCGCGCTTCGAGCTGCGGAAGTTGATCGGCCGCCTGCCGGCTGACGTCCCAAGCGTCGGAGAATCGTTCAGTGTAGGCATTGCCGACATTTGTGGACTTGGGCACGCCCTCGGGCGCCGCCCAGCCGCAGCGCTCCGGAGTGCGGTTGGGAAAATGCCAGGCAAGGAGAAAAGTAATTGTCGCACTACCGCGCGCCGGCATGGCTTGCGTTACCGCCACTGAACCAACGGGCAGCGCGGCGGGCGATGTCGAGTCAAGCATGCCGTCATCGCTGAAATCGTCCCAGAAAGTCAGCACGCCGTTCCACCATTCCGCGCGCTTCCACCCGCGCAGGTAGGTGACGCTGCCCTCCGGCGCACCGAGCACGCAGAGGGCGAACGTTCCTTTCAAAAAATCTGTCGCCCCGAGAAAGGGATTGTCCATGAAAAGACCACTCAGGCCGGGAAGCCGTCGATATGCAGCCTGCCGGCCTTCTTTGCCCACGGGGTTTTCGACGCTCCAGGCGATTCCGACTTTCGCCGAGGTCTTATGGGGATTGCGAACCGTGTATCGCAGAACCGCCATCGGCCAGCCCGAAGCGTCCACGTCCAAAGGAACCAGCGGATTGAAGGCCTCAAGGCCAACTTCCACCGGAAACTTCGGATCGGTAAAGGCGATGTGCGCGTAGGGATAGGCGCCCGTGAAGGTGGCATCGGCAAAACGCGGGAGCCCCGGGGCATTTTCGGATCCTAGCCCACTGCCGTTCCGGTCGTAGGGCGGCTGAATCCGGGACTCGAGCACGAGCGCCACGGGCTTGGCGTCTCCAGCTTTCGCCCAGATGGCAGGGAAGGCGTAGCTCAGTTCTTTGCCCTTATCAGGCCGATTGAAGATTTCCCAGTCCCGCAGTTGCCCGCGTCCCCCGAGCGAGACCGTGCCTGTGCCAATGCCGCCGAGCGGGAAGGCAATCTCTTTCAAATTGCGGCCGGTAAAGGTTCGGGGAAAATCGACTCGCGCTGCGGGCACAGTCGAAGTCGCGGAAGTGGCTGCGGACTGGCCGCTGCCTGAACCGGCTTGTCCGCCAAATGAAGGCCTGCCCAAGGATGTGCCAAGAGCACCTCCCGCGGCAACACCCTTCAGGAAATCCCGTCGCACGTACTTCCTTCGGCGTTTGTCGGGCATGTTAGCTTCCCTTTTCCCTTTCCTTTACCAACTTCCCCAGAATGCCTTGAGGTGAGTAGCTAGGCCAATCTTTCCGCTGTGGCATGGGCTTTCAGCCCATGCGCAAGGCCAGGATGGCCGTCCCACGGCAAGCGGAACCCCGACCTCTTCCCACCTTTCATGTACAATGGCCTTTCGGAATACCTCATCAGAAATTGAATCACGGCTGCGTAGTGAGGATTTCAGGCGGCCGGTCCCATCGTCAAGGCAGCGTCAGTATGTCCACGGTCGTCACAAATTTCAAGCGCACGGTAATCCTCCTTAGCGTGCTAATTGCCGCAAATGGGATGAGCCAGCAGAAGCTATCTTTCCAGATTGACGGCATCGTGCGCGACCCGATGGGCGCTCCTGTCGCGGGCGCGGAAGTTACGCTGAGCAACCCGCCGTTTCGCACAAGTCAAACCACCAACCACGACGGACGATTCCATTTCGAATCGGTACCGATTGATTCGGGCGAGATCACAGTGAAAAGCGCAGGGTTCACTCCAGTCGAGCAGACGTGGAATGCTCGCGCGCAGAACTCCCGGCTTCTCGAGGTCACGCTCGCACCCCGGGGGTTCACCGAGCGCTTGACCGTCACCGCCACGCGGACCGAGCAGCGCGCGAGCGACACGGCTGCGAGCGTGGCAGTCTTGAGCGATGATGATCTCAGGTCCAGCGGCGGCATCACACTCGACGACGCGCTTGGCCAGGTCCCCTGCTTCATGCTCTATCGCCGTAATGGCAGCCTGACGGCCAATCCCACTTCGCTCGGCGTCTCGCTGCGCGGCGTAGGAACGAGTGGTGCCAGCCGCGCCCTGGTAATTTCCGACGGCATTCCACTCGGCGATTCCTTTGGTGGCTGGGTTTATTGGGATCGCATCCCTCCCACATCCGTCGAGTCGGTGGAGGTGGTGGAAGGCGGCGTCTCCGATCTCTACGGCGGCGACGCGCTGGGGGGCGTCATCAATATTATCCCGCGCCGCCCGCTCAATTCTTCCCTCACCTTTCAAACCTTCTACGGCAACGAAGAAACTCCCGAAGCGTCGCTCACCGCCAGCCTGCGTGAAGGTGAATGGATGGCGCTCGCCTCAATTGAAGGGTTTTATACGAACGGCTACGTTGACGTCCTACCGCCGCTCGAAGGCACCATCGATACGCCTGTGGCTTCCGAACACGGCACCGCCCAACTCAAGCTTGAGCGCCTGTTCGGAAATCAGGCTCGAGTATTCGCGAGCGGATCGATCTTTGAGGACTCACGCAAGAACGGCACGCCTCTGCAAAACAACGACACTCACCTGCGCCAGATCGCTGTGGGCGCAAATTGGCAGTCGCCGGCGGCGGGCACGTTCACATTTCGCACCTATGGCGGCCCGGAAAATTACGACCAGTCGTTCTCCTCGATCGCCACGAACCAGGATAGTGAAACGCTGACCGACATTCAGCGGGTGCCGTCGATTCAGGCTGGGCTCGGGGCGCAATGGACGCGTACGACGGGCGATTACCAGACGCTCGCCGCAGGATTTGATGGGCAGGAAGTGCGTGGCGCGAGCGACGAGCTGATGTATTCCGGCGGCAGCGTCTCCACCGCCGTGGGAGCGGGCGGCCGCCAGCGCATCTGGGGAATCTACGGCGAGGACATCGTGCGCATCGGAACGCGCGTGCTCATCACCGGCGGAGTGCGCGTGGACGACTGGCGGAATTTCGACGCCCTCTCCGTCACCAAGCCGCTTTCCACGACGGGTCCTTTGCAGGTAGATGATTACGTGCCGCGCAGCGAGCAGGCGCTGAGCCCGCGCCTCTCCGCGCTTTTCCGAGCGCGCAACAATTTCGTCCTGAGGGCTTCCATATATCGCGCGTTTCGCCCGCCCACCTTGAACGAGCTTTACAGGAATTTTCGCCAGGGCAACACTCTTACTCTTGCCAATAGCGGCCTGACCGCCGAGCAATTGAGCGGCGCGGAAGTAGGAGCAAGTTACAGCGCGTGGGAAGACCGGCTTAGCCTGCGCGGCACATTCTTTTGGAGCGATGTGAGCGATCCCATCGCCAACGTGACCCTTTCCACCACGCCCAGCCTGATCACACAGCAGAGACAAAATCTGGGCGAAACGCGCTCGCGGGGCGTTGAGCTGGAGGCGGAAGGACGCGTGACGAACGACCTTACTTTCACCGGCGGCTTGCAGTACGTCGCTGCCACTGTCACCAGCTTCCCTGCCGATTCGCAATTGGTGGGATTGCTGGTGCCGGAAGTCCCCCGACACGATGTGACATTCCAGGCACGATACACGCGCCAGCATCGCATCACTGCGTCGATGGAAGCGCGCTATGTGGGTTCAACCTTTGACAACAGTCCGAATACGCTTTTGCTGAATCACTACTTTATGCTCGATGCGCAAGCATCACGGCCACTGGGACACGGCATGGAGATTTTTGTGGCGGGAGAAGACCTGCTTGACGAGCGTTACGACGTGGCACGAACGCCGTTTCTGACTAACGGGCCGCCCATCTTGTACCGCGCGGGATTCCGTTTGACCTTGCGGTAGTTGCCGTGGCACGGCTATCCTGGCTGTGCGCGTGGCCGGGATGGCCATGCCACAATCCGACATCAGAGCATTTGAAATTATTGTCCTGCCCGGCATATGATGCCGCTTCGTTTCCTGAGGAGGACTTCCGTCCGTGCCCCATGGGATTGATCGCCGCAAATTTCTGAAGCAAGGCGCTTCAACATTGCTGACCGCCTCGGCCTGGCCCGGCGTAATTCCCGCCACCTCGCCCGAGGTTGATCCGACGCACGAGTGGCGCGTCTATCACGGCAATTCCGCGGCATGGCACTATTCACCGCTCGATCAGATCAATCGCGACAACGTGCATCAGCTCCGGGTGGCCTGGACGTATCACACCGGAGACAGTCGCCGCAAACCTGCTACCACCATTGAGTGCAATCCGCTCGTGGTGGGCGGCGTAATGTACCTTACCACCGCGCAATTGAAGCTCTGCGCGCTTGATGCGGTGACGGGGAAACTGTTGTGGCGGTTCGACCCCTTCGCCGGGATGCCCGCCGACAAGCCGCGCGGAGTGAATCGCGGTGTTACGTACTGGGAAGACGGCGACGACCGCCGAGTCTTTTTTGTAGCGGATGCCCGCCTGATGGCGTTTGACGCGCGCACGGGCAAGTTGATCCAAGAGTTCGGTGAGGGCGGAAGCGTGGACCTGAAGCTCGGCATGGGGCGTGACCTCACCGAGCTAACCTACGACGTCACCTCACCGGGGACCATTTACAAAAATTTGATCATCCTCGGCGCGATGTGCGGCGAAGGCCCCATGCCCGCCGCGCCTGGCCACGTTCGAGCCTTCGACGTACGCACGGGAGAGATAGCTTGGATATTTCACAATCCTCCGCAGCAGGGGGAATTCGGCAATGATACGTGGCCTGACGATTCCTGGCGCACCACGGGCGGTGCCAACGATTGGGGCGGGATGACGCTGGATGAAAAACGCGGCTGGGTCTTTCTGTCCACGGGCTCCTGTGCGTTTGATTTCTACGGTGGGCAGCGGCTGGGCGCCAATTTGCTCGCCAATTGCCTGATCGCGCTGGACGCATCCACCGGCAAGCGCATTTGGCACTATCAGGTCGTGCATCACGATTTGTGGGACCGCGATCTTCCCTGCCCCGCGACACTCGTCACGCTCAACCTTGACGGCCTGCAGGTGGACGCGACGGTTCAACCCACCAAGTTCGGTCAACTCTTCATTCTTGACCGCGAAACCGGGAAGCCGCTCTTTCCCATTGAAGAGCGCCCCGTGCCGCCCTCAAACGTCCCCGGCGAGCAGGCGTGGCCCACGCAGCCGCAGGTGTTGAAGCCGCCACCCTACGCGCGCCAGGAATTTACCGAGGACGACATCACGAACCTTTCGCCGGAAGCGCACGCATATGTCCTGGAGATTTATCGGAAATTGCAGCACGGATTGTGGCGCCCACCGAGTCTGCAAGGCACCGTGATCTTTCCCGGCTGCGACGGCGGGTCGAACTGGGGCAGCGGCTCGTTCGATCCTTCGACGAACTGGTTTTACATCAACTCGCACGATGACCCCTATATCATGACACTGGTGTCCGCCCCCAAGGATTCAGGTTATCCGTACTCGCACACCGGATACAACCACTTTTTGGATCAGGAAGGTTATGCCGCCATCAAGCCGCCGTGGGGGAGGCTCACCGCGTTCGACTTGAATCACGGCGAGATCGTCTGGCAGAAGGTGCTGGGTGAATTCAAGGCGTTGACCGCGCGTGGCATTCCGCCTACCGGCACGCAGAACATCGGCGGCTCCATCTGCACTGCGGGCGGGATTGTGTTCATCGGTTCAACGCAGGATGAAATGTTCCGCGCCTTCGATAAGACGGATGGAAACATTTTGTGGGAGGCGAAACTGCCCGCCGGCGGCTACGCCACCCCCTGCACCTACGAAGCGGGAGGCAGGCAGTACGTCACAATCGCAGCGGGCGGCGGCGGAAAGCCTCGCACGCGCTCCGGCGACGCGTTTGTGACGTTTGCCCTGCCCGGATGAAAATCCTGAGCAAAGTCACGAGTCGCGGAGCAGGCGCGTTGCGATCTGGAAAGAGTTCGCCAGTGTGTCCGTGTGATCTGAGGCCCGTTTTGGGCATCTCGGCGATCGCAATTTTTCTTGTCGCGCTTACGGCAAGCGACAAACTCAGCGCGCAGAACAAGCCCTCCGTTTCATCGCCCGCCAAGCCCCAGCCTCTGCCCTTCAGCCACAAGTTGCACACGCAATTTTTGCGCGAGTGCGCGGATTGCCACAAGATTGCCGATGACGGGTGGGCGATGGAATATCCGCCCGAAGAAAAATGCATGACTTGTCACACCACCATCAAGGCAGACAGCGCATACGTCAGGAAGCTCTCCGGATACGCGGCACGCAAAGAGCCTGTGCCTTGGGTGCAGATTTACGAAGTTCCGGATTACGTCTACTTCTCACATCGGACACACGTCACCAAAGCAAAGCTCGACTGCGAAACTTGCCACGGGCAGGTTCGCCAGCGCGAAGTGATCTTCAAAGAAAAGCCCACCTCGATGCAAGCCTGCATCGATTGTCACAAATTGAAGGGAGCACCGACTGGGTGCCGCACGTGCCACGACGTGGTGTAACGTGCTGGCAGCGCCAGAAGTCAGGGCCTGGGCGGGTACGATTTTGTCTTTCCATTTCGGCTGTTGGTCACGGTGAAGGCGCCGTCGGACTGCGCGGAGAGCTTGACCCAGCTCACTTTCGCGTCCTGATCGACATTAACAATGAAAGGCTCAGGCGAATTGTTTTCCTTGCCGGCATTTTCGGCGTAGTGTAACTGCCACACGTCCTCAATACCCGGCGAAGTTCGAATGGTGTGCATTGCTTGCGCCTCGCCGCCCTTCGTGGCCCCATTGTTGGTAATGGCCACACGTGGGTGGAGCGCGTCGACAATCGCCGGTGAGTTCGACTGGTCAAGCCCGTGGTGCGTGCTGAGGTATACGTCCACCCTGCCGATCCGATTGTTCGGGCAGACGAGCGCCAGTTCCTTGTTCCAGGTCAGGTCGCCGAAATCCACCATGCGAAACTTGCCGAAGGAAATCACCATGCCCACTGACTGGGCATTTTCCGAGCGATCGACCTCGCGCTGGGGCGTACTGGCGCAATACGGATTCGGCGCGCCTCCGCCCGCCAGCGGCCGCTGAATGCACTGGCCCGCAGCCGTGACCACGCGCACTTCAATCCCTTCCACGGGAATTCGGTCGCCCGGCCTGGCGATCAGATGGGATGCACGGTCGCGCACCTCCACGTAGTCTTTGAAGAGCTCCTGCGCGGCTGGGCTGGTCTCCACGCTCGTCCCGTGGTCGACGAAAGTACCGATGGGAATGCGCTCCGCAAGTTGCGGGACGCCTCCCACATGGTCAACATGAAAATGCGTGATCACCACGTAGTCGAGCCGCGTGACACCGGCCAATTTGGCGACGCTCACGATTCGATCTGCGTCGCGGCCGTCGTGGTCGGACCAGCCCGTGTCCACCAGCATCGATTTCCCGGAAGGACTGACGAAGAGCGTGGATTGACCGCCTTCAACATCGATGAAGTAAACATCAAAAGTGTTCGCCGCGCGCAGCGGCAAACCTAGAAAAGCCATAACGGCGATGAAAATGAGTTTTCGCATCACCAGAATATTAACACTTCGATTGAATGGGGGGAACCAAGGTGTTAGTCCAAAGGGTAAGAGATCCGTTCGAGATCCGAAAAGGCTGGCGAGGTTCGGGAATAATTATCCGGGGATTAAGGCACGGGGTACATGATCCAGCCAAGCACCAGGGCGATACCCACGAAGGCAACAAATACCCACACACCGTAAACGATCTGGTCGCGCAGAGTATTCTTGGCGAGGACTCCGAACACCACGGAGACGAGAAAGGAGAACAGAAGCATTGCGGGAAGATGTGCGACAACCATACTTTTTTGACCCAGATCATTGCCAGCAGCCAAGTGCTAACAACTTCTTCGCAGCCTTATCTCTGACTGTTGACTTCGTTACGGTTTCCGCCCCACGGCGATGTCGTAAGTGTCGAGCACTGCGAGCATATTCAGCATTCCGGCAGTCACCAGGTAAGCCGTGCCGTAGTCTGCGCTCACAAAAAGCGGATTGCCACCCGCATAGCCGAAAAATCGCGCCACGGGCATGGCCAGACCCACGCACAGCTCGCCGAAATAGCCGAGCGTCTCAAGATAGGAGTCCGTGCCTGTG
>JASHSC010000577.1 GCA_030036915.1 Terriglobia bacterium | reverse complement strand
AGCCGCTGATTCCCGCCAGGGGATCGGGGGATTTCAGGACCGCACCGCCCAGCTTGGCGGTTGCATCCATCGTTCCACTGATCATCCCCTTCGCTTGCGGGATGGCGTTCACGAGTTCGGCAACGTTCACGCCATCGAGCTTCATGTCGACGCTGTAAGCCAGGTTGGCGCCGCCGAAATCGAGCGAGAGATTGCCGGTGCCGCTGCCGCTGTAGAGCTTCATTTTCAAGTCGTCGACAAAGACCTCTTTGGGGTAGAGGCGGATCTTGGATTTCATTTTGGTTACGCTGAGCTCGGCAAACTCCAATGCATCGGCATTGAGCGTCCCCTCGGCTACCATCGGTCCAGTGGGGTCCGCAGCATACACAACAGGGTTCAGCCAGCCGGCCAGCCGCGCAAACAGGCCGGAAACGGAGCCCGGCGCGAGTTGCGAGGTGGAGCTCATCGCGCCCAGATTGACATCGTGCATTTCAATCGAGGCGCCGTGGACCGCCATCAGAGCGGGGCCGGGCAATCCCGAAGGCAGCAGATTGGCCGCGGAAACCTGTCCGCCACTTACGGTGAGCTTCGAGATCACTCCCAAAGTGAAGGACGAGCCGCCACTTCCCGAAGGCGCAGCGGCGGGCGCAGGCGCTTGGGGAGGCGGGTTTTCAAAATTCCATTTTCCGTGGGTATCCTCGAGCATGTTGATGCTCAGGTCGGTCAAGTCGAGCGACGTGATCTCCACCTGATGATGCAGCAGCGCCCTACCGTTCACGACAACCTTGATCGACTTGGCCTTCACAAAATCGCCGGAGGGGAAGCCGGCGGGGTTGCCCAGGGAGAAATCATCCACGCGAATGGCCACTTGGGGGATGATGGAAAGATCCAGGCGGCCAATCTGCGTCGACTTGCCGGTGGCCTCCTGAATTTGTGCGGCCACCTGCGGCCGGTAACGATCGACATTCACGACCATGGGGACGATGATGGCGAGCCCCAGGACAATCACCACCAACACGATCACGACGATGAGCGCTATTTTTTTCCCTTTGGACATAGGGCATCCTCCCGGGAAGTTGGATGACAAATATCAAATCGCAGCTTTCTGGTCCGGGGAAGCGGATTGATGCGAAATCCGCTGCCGGGATTTTACACCATTATGGCTTCGGGAGTTTTCTCAGGAACCGGGAGGATTTTTGGGCGCTTCGGAAGCGGGTTTGGCGGGCGCGGGAGCAGGTTGGGCCGGCGGAGGGAGGCGCGTAAACTTGACGCTGTAATAGTCGAAGAAGCCTTTGCCGGGAGGAGCCGCCTGCACGGTCTCGCTGAACTCGTCGGGCCCGGTTCGCGCCCAGACCCTGCGAAAAAGCCAGCCGGGCACGGGAAAATCTCCGCCTTCCGGGTTCAGGTGCCACTCCGCCCCTTCGGTTGTCAGCCGGTAGCGTGTGATGAATCCGTGGCTCGAGAAAATTCTGAGGACGAAGCCGGTGCCGTCGGGGGCGGCGCTGAGGATTCCCATCCAGGATTCTTGTGTGGCCGGGACACTGGAGGTAGCGGCGAGCGAAATATCCTCGTGAAAGACAATGAAATGCTTTTCCAGGTCGTAGTTAACGGAGAGTTGCATTCCGCCAGACGGACCGTTGGCGATCGTCTTGCCCGTCCACTGGCCGATCATCCAATCGAGGGCGGAAAAATCCGGCAGAGCCGGCGTGTGGATTTGATATTGCACCGGGGGTTTCTGCTTGGCGATTGAGGTTGTGGCGGCAAGCGCGCAGAGGGCGGCGAGAATCAATACACGCACGCTCATTCCCTTGCCGGAAGTTCGATGATGAGGCGTCGGCACAATTGGAATGATGTCGGATTCCTCCTGAGGGTTGGCGGATTTTGGATCGGCCCGGCGCTGCGGGAGGCGCGACCTTACGGCAAAAACGGCTTATAGTAGCTGCCCACAGACTGTGCACTCATGCCGCGCCGCCTCACGCTGCCGTTTCCGGTGGAGCGAGGCCATTTTCCTTCAGCAGTCGCAGGGCGAGGCTCAGCATGTCCGTGGTGGTGATGATTCCTTTCAGCTCGCCGCTTTCTACAACCGGCAGGCAACCGATGCGGTGGTCGTAAAGCAATTGGCAGGCTTCATAGACGGTCTTGCTGGGTTCGATGGTCACCGGATTGCGGCGCATAATTTTCGAGAGCGGAGTGGTTTCCATCAACCGATTGTACTCCTCCGGCGGAATTCCGGAGAGGATAGACGGCGTGTAGTGCTTGACGTCCCTTTCCGTGACGATTCCCACCAGCTCTGTGCCGCTCATGATGGGAATATGACGAAAGCCGCCACGGGCAAGGATGAGGGTGGCGTCCAGCAACACCTCATCCTCACGAAGCGTGGTGATGTCGGTGGTCATGATGTCACGCACTAACATGGGAATTTCCTTTTGCGCGGGAGAAGCGTGTGTCTCCACATCACCTCTTTGCTGAAGAGGCCGGCGGCTCTTCGGACCACCTGTCCACCGGGAAGGTGATTTCCCAAAAACCCGGCGGATCGAGGATTTCAAATCCAATTTCGAACGCCAGTTCTTTTGCGCCCGGCGATTCCCAAACCACGCGGCCGCGCGTGAATCGCTGCTTGTTGCGCATGCGAATGTGCAGGGTCGTTCCGGTGGGGAATCGCTTACGGCTGCGGACCATTCCACCATGCAGGCTCACCACCAACGTCTCCACAGGCTCCCATTCCGCGGTGGGCGGAGCATTGGTGGGGCTGATATAAAGCGGCACGCGCATAACGATACGGAGGCTGCGTCGCCGGACTTTCCGGTCTGTGGAAACACCTTCCATCCGTGCCACCCAAAGCCGTCTTCTTTCCCCGAATTTGCGCCAGATTTCTCACGCCATCATAGCACAAGCCCAAGGTCATGCAAGAGTACCAGAGTCCTAGTTGCGCCCGCGCCCGATGCAGGCCCGATGGGGCGGTCTTCTGCCGGAAAAAAGGGGGGGGCTGGTCTTTAGCCCGGATTATTCATGGATTTCTTGTAGCGATAGTGGTGGAAAAGAGTTTCTCACAGAGTCCGCCGAGTCAAGGCACAGAGAGTACGGAGAGAACCCGGAGAACTTCTCTGTGTACTCTGCGAGCCAACGGTTCGGTGATTCCGCCGGCGAACGACTCCGTGAACTCTGTGTGAACCTCACTTCGGTCTGTTTTGTTCTCTCGTTTTCGTGAATAATCTGGGCTAGCGCTCAGCCCGCAAGCACCCTCTTCAATTCCTCCAGTTCCGGTTCAGCGGGGCCGAGGGGCAACGTGACTTTACCTCGCTCCACGACGGAGCGGCAAAGCGCCATCATGATTTCGAGGTCTTTATAGGCGTTCTCCCCATTGCAGGGGTGTACCTGCTTTTCGTCATCAAGCCAGTCGGCAATTTCCTGCACGTAGGGCAGCATGTCATGCTCATAATTCATGTCGCCGGGACCGGAGGCAAATCCGTCGCGTGTGACGGCACGCCATCCACCGCCGGTCAGCACTTCGGCAAAGCCTTCACTGCCTTGTGCGCCGATGCGGCATTTGCGCCACCATTGATTCACCTCCGCCACGTCCGGCGCGCCATCGCCCGACTCCACGACGCCGCGCACGCCGTTCGAAAATTGAATCAACCCGCCGATGTAATCCGGCGAAGGATGATTGTCGAGGAATTTGGATTTCCCATGCGCCTGCCCGACCACCCAATCGGCCTCGGCATGGTCATTGAACCACCGCGTGTAGTCCACCAGGTGCGAGAGCATGTGCGTCATCCAGCCCGTGGCAGTGCCGTAAACGGTGTGCACGCGGCCGAGCACGCCGCTGGCGATGATCTCCTTCACCTTCCGATAGTGCTCGCCGTAACGGTGCTGATGGCTCACCACAGTTTTGATTCCCGCCGCGCGCGTGAGGTGCATCATCTCCATCGCTTCGCGGGTGGAAAGCGCTATGGGTTTTTCATACGCGATCAGCTTTACGCCCGCCTCCACGCCCGCGCGAATCAAAGACAGGCGCACGTCCGGCGGCGTGCAAAAGCAAAAGACGTCAGGCCGGGTTTTCTTCAGGAGCGCAGCAGCGTCGGCGCTGGTTTTGCTGACGCCAAATTTCCCGGCCGCGGCTTCGCGGCGGGCCGAATCGCGGCTGCAAAGCCCCACCAGCTTGAAGCGGCTGTTCTTTTGAAAGGCGTCGGCGTGATGCGTTCCGCGCTTGCCCATGCCGGCGACGACGACGGAGTAGGTTTGTCCAGCGGCCATGTTTTCTTACCGGTGGGCCCCTTGGCCCTTGGCCCTTGTCTCGTGCCCCTTGTTCTGATTGTCCCACGCGACCACAGTGTCGATAACCGCCTGCGCTTCTTCACCCGTCAATTCCGGGAACATGGGGAGCGAGAGCACACGAGCTGCGGAGGCTTCGGCATTTTTCAGAGAACCGGCAATTCGCTCGCTCTTGCCCCAGGGAAATCCTTCCTGCTGGTGAATAGCGATGGGGTAGTGCGTAAGCGCAGTGATTTCCCGCTGCTTCAGGTATTCCTGGAGGCTGTCGCGGCGGTCCGTCTCCACGACGTAAAGATGATAAATGTGGCGATAGTCCGCCAAGGCCGTGGGCAGTTTCAACGACGTGCCCTTCAGCCCCTCATCGTATTTCCTGGCAAAGCTGCGGCGCTGGTCATTCCATTTGTCAAGCTGCCGCAATTTCACGCTCAAGACAGCGGCGTGCAAATCATCCAGGCGGCTGTTGTACCCCATGCTGTGAACCGAGCGCTTCACCGAGCCGTGATTGCGCAGCCTGAGCACGGCCTCAGCAATGTCCGCGCGATCGGTCACCACGGCGCCGCCATCACCAAAGCAGCCGAGGTTTTTCTGGATGATGAAGCTCGTGCACATCGCGTCGGAAAGCTGGCCCAGGCGGAAGTCCGGCCCACGCGCTCCCAGCGCCTGCGCGTTGTCTTCAATGACGAAGAGATTGCGCTTTCGGGCAATCTCCGCCACGGCGCGCATTTCCGCCGGCTGGCCGTAAAGATGAACAGGCACAATGGCTTTGGTCCTGGGAGTGATTGCCGCTTCGATCAGACTCACGTCAATATTGCAGGTGCGAGCATCGCAGTCCACGAACACCGCCGTGGCGCCGGCGATCCAAATTGCCTCGGCGGTGGCGAAAAAAGTGTTGGAGGTGGTGATCACTTCATCGCCCGGCCCGATTCCCAGCGCCATCATCACCAGCCAGAGCGCGTCCGTGCCGGAGTTCACGCCCACCGCCTCCTTCGCGTGGCAATAGGCCGCAAGGTCCTTCTCGAATTGCTTGACCTTCGGGCCCATGACATAGCTGCCGCTTTCCAAAACCTCATGAATGGCGGCGTCAATTTCGCTCTTCAGATTGTGATACTGCCTCACGTGGCCATAAAAACCCACTTTCACGGACGACATAAAATCCTCCCGGGACTTTTCAGTCCCATGATTGGTTATAGCATGAAAGCCCGTAGCTTCTGGACGCGATTTATGGAGCCCGGCGTGTTCGAAAATTCCGGAAGGGATAACGATCCCTAACCTCGTAACTACTGTGGGAAGGGTTCATCGCAAAGCACCAAATTTGTGGTCATTTTTTTGACAGTGGCCCGCCGCTGTGTGAAGATATCGCCGGAGAATCGTATGGCGAAAAATCGCGGCGCGCGCATCATCGTTGCCCTCATTCTGTTTGTTCTGGTTTTCCTTCCTCTTCTGACCAACGGCGTGAGCCTGCTGGTGGATTGGCTGTGGTTCAATCAGGAAGGCTATCGTTCCATCTACCTGACCATATTGAAAGCCCAAATCGACCTGAGCGGAATTGCCGGCGTCGGCTTTCTCGCCGTCGTGGGGGCCAACCTTCTCGTCGCCCACATTCTGTCGCGACGGCAGGGCTTTCGCGTTTACGGCGAATTCATCGAATTTCAACCGCTGGAAAAATTCGGCGCGCTCTTCCGATGGTTGATTTGGGGTGGCGTTCTCTTTGCCGGTTATATCGTGAGCGAGTGGGGAATGGGGCATTGGCTCATCTATCTTCGCGCCCGCCAGGTGCCGTGGATGGGTGTGGCGGACCCGCTTTTCGGCCGCGACCTGGGTTTCTATCTTTTTCAATTGCCCTACACGTGGTTCCTCTTTCACCTGGCGCTCATCATCGTCATCTGCTGCCTGTTGAGCTCCGCGTTTCTGTATCTGGCCGAGGGCGGAGTCTGGATCACTCCGCGCGGGCCGGTGATTGCCCGTGCGGCTCGCGCACATTTGATGATCCTCGGCGGGGTTCTCTTCCTGCTCATCGCCTATCGCATCCGCTTGGCAATGTACGATCTGCTCTATTCGCCGCGGGGAATGGTTTTCGGCGCAGGATACACCGATATTCACGCCACTTGGCCCGTGCTTCGGGTATTGC
>JASHSC010000576.1 GCA_030036915.1 Terriglobia bacterium | reverse complement strand
CGCGCGTGGATCCCATCGAAGCCTTGCGCGGAGCCGGACGCTCGACGGTGCGCACCGGCTCACTGCCGCGCAAAACCCTGGTCGTTCTGCAGGCGGCTCTATCTCTGGTTCTGCTGGCCGCCTCGGGACTGCTCATCGCGGCACTTCGTCACCTCGAAAAACAACCATTTGGCTTCACTCAGGACCAGCGAACTGTGGTGAAGATTGACCCTCGCCTTGCGGGTTATCGGCCTGACCAGCTTACGCCGCTTTACGAGCGTATTCACGATTCTTTCATGAGCGTTCCGGGCGTTTCCGCCGTGGCCGTTTGTTTGTACACGCCGCTCAGCAGCGGGGCTTGGGGTACGGACGTGTGGGTGGATGGGACACCGCTTCCCGGGCCCCATGACAATACTGTTTCTTCCTGGGATCGGGTTACGCCGGGATACTTCGACGTCCTCGGAACACCCATCCTCGAGGGGCGCGGCATCACTGAGCAGGATACGGCGAATTCGCAGCACGTCGCCGTAGTTAATGAAGCCTTCGCGAGGAAGTTTCTGGGGGATCAGAATCCGGTCGGAAAACACTTTGGCCAGTTGATGCTGGGAATGTCCCGCGAGTATGAGATTGTGGGGGTCGTGCCGGACGCTCGCTATTTCGGATTCGAGTTGGGTAAGCCGGTTGGGCCACTCTTTTTCATGCCCGAAGTGCAGCACGACGTCTCACCGAGCACCGGCAAGGATATCACTCCTGGCTCGCATTTCCTGCGTGATATCGTCGTTGTGACTCAGCCCGGCGCCGCCTTCACCGTTGCGCAGGCGCGCCAGGTGATGGCCGCGATTGATCCCAATCTGCCGGTGGTTTCGTTTCGCACTCTCGGCGAACAAGTCGCCGGTCAGTTCCGGCAGCAGCGGCTGATCGCGCACCTCACATCGTTCTTCGGAATCCTCGCGCTTGTACTGGCTTCGATCGGATTGTACGGAATCACGGCCTATAATGCCGGGCTGCGCACCAACGAAATGGGAGTAAGGCTGGCTCTCGGGGCGACTCGCACGCAGGCGGCGGCGCTCATAATTCGCGGGGCTGTTGCTTTGGTGGCAATGGGTTTGCTGGTCGGTCTTCCCGCGACACTGGCGGCCGGGCGGTTTCTGGGAAGCCAGCTTTACGGGCTGAATCCACACGACCCGGTGGTAATTCTGGCGGCAGTCTTTCTCTTGGCCGTCAGCGCACTCGTAGCGGCGCTGATTCCAGCGGCGCGGGCCAGCCTGATTTCACCGGTCGAAGCGCTGCGGGCGGAGTAGCGCACTACCCGCCGATGCGATGCCGCACTGCGGTGCGCAGGCGGACGGGGCCCACGAGGCCCGCGACCAGGAGTGGCGAATCCTTATTGAAGTGCTTCCAGGTCGCGAAGGTGATTCGTCCGCCGGGCGGCTTGGGTTTGCCTTCCGTGAACCATTCGGGGATGACCTTGATGGCTCCGTTGCGTTCGTATTCGTTCTCGGCGGGGAGTTGTTCATCACCAATTTGGCGATTGACCAGTTGATTGGTGACGAGGACTTCCAGCTTGTTATCGCCCGGCCGCACGGCGCTGGTGATGTCAATGTGGAAAGGCGGCTTCCAGAGCAATCCGAGGTCGTGACCATTTACGCGGACCTGCGCCATCGCGTGCACCCAGCCGAGGTCTAAATAAAGCCGGCGGCCAGCTGGCGGTGCTCCAGCCGGAGCCGTGAATCGCTTGCTGTAGGTCGCAGTCCCCGAAAAGTATTTCACACCCGGGTCCGAGTGTTGGTGCAGGGAGATCAATTCGTCGAGCGTTACCGATGGGGGCGCCCCGAGATGGGGCGGAAAGTTGACCTGCCACGACCCGGAAAGCATGGCTGGCTCGGCAATATCCGAGATATCCAGGTTCGATTGTCCGGCGGCGGCTTGCAATGTATAACTGCCGTTCTGCCAAACCAGCAGCTCGGAGCCGGCGGAACCCACCCACTCGATCTCCGGCGGCGCGATGGGCGCGGGAATGCCGGAGCCCGCCAATTGCTGAATGCGGTCCTCGCCGAGCGCTTCTTTAATGAGCTTGGGGTCGCTCATGTCACCGTCAAAATATTCGGCGCCGTCGCGCTCGCGCGCGTCGTGTACACCCGGATGAACAATCTTGCCGGAGGCTTCGCTCTGCCCGGCGGATTGGCCATTCACATAAAGCGACGGCGCGCCCGACTTGTAGACCAGCGCCACGTGTACCCAGCCGGCAATGGGCATGGGCGCGGTGAGCACGGCATGCCAATCCATGTGCCCGCGCTCGAAAACGGTGATGCCGTTGCGGGCCGCTGTGAATCCGGCGGAAACGTGCCCTCCGCCATACACCGCCTCGCCATCGGGTGGGGAGATGACAAAGCTGCGAATCGGCACACCGCGATTGCTGTATCCGGCCATGGGGACAATCCCTTCAAGGTCGGGTTTGATCCAAACGCTGATGGTGAAATCGTTGGTCACATCACGCTGGCCGCCGGGTTGAAATATTGGAAAAGGATTGGTGGAGGCAAGGGTTGTTCCATCCTTCGTAACGGACACGAGACGCCGCGCCGGGGTAGGAGAGCGGAACACCACGAAGACCGCACCCGAAGGGCTCAATTGCAACGGCACGCGCGTGCCCGCATCCGTCTGATCAAAAATGTTGATCGGACTGATCTCGCCGGTCTCCGGATTCCATATTTCCGGCTGCTTGCCCTTCACGCGGAACGTGACGACTAGGTCCTCCGCACGGCGGCGGCGATTTGCCACGAAGTACACTTCCGCGCCACCTACGCTGCGATGGAAGAAATTGATGGGAGCGTCTCCCGAGCGTGAGGTGACATCGCAATCGGGCTTGATGCCCAACTTGTCAAGCACCGTAGCCAGCGGCAATCCCCAAAATACCTTGCCTTTGCCGTATGTCCGCTCTGTGATTTCCGTGCCGTCAAGTTTGCCCCAAACCTCATCGACGATCTGGTGCAGTTCGTCATCGCTGTTGGGATATCCTGTAAGTCCTGGATTGACCTGCGGCTTTGGGCCAACCACCGCCACGCCTTCTTTCACCATGTCGCGCACTTTGCGAAGTATGTCGATGCCTAGGCGTTTATCTTCGGGAAGAACCAGAACGCGGTAGCTCATGCCGTCGGGCAGAACGATTCGGCCGTTCGCGGCCTTCATGCGGGTGAGAATCGCCTCCTCGTTGGCGGCATCGTAGTAGTAACCCTCCGGAGGCGTGGGATTCAGTTCGTCGGGATAAACCGGCGTGTTCACGGGGACCTCGACGCCCGTATAAAAAACCAGATCCGCAACCAGCGTACCCTGCCGCAGCATGTTTTGCGTGCGCGCGGCGTACTGATACCAACCCGCCAGATTTTCATAAAGAGTGTTGGTGCGATCGTTCTCCCAGCCCCACGGGCCCATCGTCATTCCAGGAATGGCGCTCGGGTTGGGCTGCATGGCGTTGCGATGAAAGATGTACTCGTTCAGCCCCTGCGTGTACATCAAATCGCCCTGGCCCTTCATCTGGTAGGGATAGTTCTGCCACATAGCGAATTGCTGGGCGCCGGTGAAGGATTCAGCGCCCACGACGGATTTTCCGAAAAGGTGCGCGACACTACTCACCATCTTTACGCTGTAGGTGATTCCGTTGACGCCTTGTCCCACCCAGAACTCACCCATGGGCACGTCGAGCCGCGCCCCGGCCTGCATCTCCTCAAACGGCCCGCCATTGTAGGGCTCTGCGTAGGCCTTCATTTTGTTCTGGCGGCAGCGCTCGGCGAAGCGGCCATAATAGTAATCGCCCATCAGGTCGGCACAGGTGCGACGGATGTCCCACAGAAAGCGCTCGGAAATTTCCGTGCTCTCCACAATGCGGCCGGTCATGGCAGGGAGGTATTTGCGCAGATCATAGCTGCGGCGCTTGGCGAATTCCTGCGGAAATTCCTTGGTCCAGTTTTGCATGCCGGTTTCGTAGCTGTCGATAAGTCCGCCGGCCAGTCCCCGCGCCGCGAGCGGTCCGAGTGCCTGCAACAGCCCGGCGAAAAAGTGGTCGAAATGAAAGTCGTACGCTTCGCGGCTGAATTTGTCGCATTCGAGGCCCAAACCGCCGTCGGGGGCGGGGTGATTATTGACGCCCGTCGTGGTCTGCCCGATGCGCAGGACCATCCACGTTCCTTCCGGCGCGTCCCAGGTCAACTGGCCGCTGGAATCGAGATATTGTGAGAGGTCGACGACTTTGGAAGGATCGATGATGGATCCCGCCGGCGATTCTTCGGCCTGCGCTGTAAACCCCGGCGTGCGGGTAAAGTTGGCCCGGCGCGTCCATTCGGGGATTCGCGCCGCACCACTCAGCCGGACGTCCTTGATTTTCTGAGCCTGCACGAAGACGAGGCGATAAAACTTCGCCTGCACGGCGGGGAAGGTGGCCGAACCGGGGTACTCCACAGCTTCCGGACCATTACCACCCCAATCAACGTCGCAAACTTTTCGGAATTCATTGCCATCGTCAGAAACTTCCAGGCGATTGGTTCCGGGGCCGTGAATATGGCGGGTTACCCCAGCAGGCGGTTCGCTGAAAAACGCAAGCGAGCGCGCTTCGAAGGGCTCCGAAAACTCCAGTTCCAGATAGGCGGTCTCACCCTGCGCGGGCGGATGGATTTCTATGCCGCCCGGCTGGTTGACTCCAGTCAAAGCCGAAGAGTCCACGGCACCGGAATTGGTGCGCACGGCTCGCAGCGTCTGCTGCCACGGCCGGCGTTCTCCCTCCAGCGCCGGAAACGCCAGCACGATTGCGTCGCGATAATATCCCAGCTTGGTGAAAGGTTGCGGAAGTGAAGCGACTACCGGGTGCCCGCCTGGAATCAGCGATTCGCTCCAGGTTAACTGCTTCATCGAGAACTCGGGGGTGATCCACGGCCCTCCGCTGGAAGACCATCCGGGGCAGTTCATAATGTCGAATTCCATGCCCAGCCGGTCCGCCTCCTTGGCGGCGTGCTGAAGCAGTTCGATGCGCTCGGGGCTGCTGTATGCCACGGGACCCTTGGGAATTCCCGTGCCTACCTGAAAAATCTGGAAGCCGCGCAGACCCACACGCTTCATCGCCTCAATGTCGAGAGTTATACCCTCGGCGGTGATGTTGCCGTTCATCCAATGCCACCAGGTTTTGCAGTGCGCGCCGGCGGGCGGCTGGCGAAAAGCGGATTCGAGAGCACTCGCGGTTTCCGCCTGAAGGTCAATTTGAGGTTTGACGCCAATGAGCGTGGCAGCGCCGGCTGCAACACTTTGCATGAATGTCCGTCGCTTCATATGAATTCTCCTCTCTGTTGTTGAGATTCAATTGGAACATCATGGCGAACGAAAAAAGTTACTCCCCTTCAGGGAGAAATGGAAGGATTTTCGCGCGAAGATGTTTCTGGCAGTACGTGAAGCGGCAAGGGCCGGACGCAGGGCTTAAGGTTGGGGCTGGACGGGCAGGAATTGACTCAGCTTTTCGGCGGCGACTCCCAAAGCGCGGGCCAGGCTCAACTTGGCAAGGTTGTGGGCGAAAACGCTGTCAATGTAATCGAAGTCAGCGCCGGTCATCGATTCTTGCGATTGGATGACATCGTAATTTTCATTCACGCCCGCCTCAAAGCGCTCCCGCGTTTGGTGAAGGGTTTCACCCATTAAATCGATATTTTGCTTTGCCACATCCACCTGATTGGCCGCGGCCTCAAGGTCCAGGTAGGCGCTGCGGACGTCGCTTTCAATCTGGCTGCGCGTGTCCTCTAACTCGGCACGGCGCTGCGTGAGCACGGCCTGCGCCTGCTGAATATCCGCCTTGTTGCGCCCGCCCATCCAAATGGGCATGTTGAGCGTGGCGGCGATCGTGTAGGTGGGGCGAAGTTCGGAGGGCGTGCCGATGTCGCCATAGTCGGCGCTGACCGAGGCGGAGGGATATCGTTCAGCGTGGGCCGCGGCCATTGCCCGTTCGGCGGCCTTTACCTGGGCCTCCGCTGCTTTCAAATCCGCGCGCGTCGCGAGCGCCTGCTGGACGGCATCGTCGACGCTCAGGGCGGGGGCCGGCGCGAAGGGAATCTTATTTGTGAGTTCATAATCAGCGTTGGGGGGCAGGCCGGTCATGCGCGCCAAGGCGATCTTCTGCTTGGCAAAATCGTTTTGAAGCGTCACCAGGCGCTGCTGGTCTAGAAGCACTTCCACGTGGGCGCGATTCGCGTCAATTTGCGCAGCTTTGCCGAATTGCAGTTGCTTCACCGTCCGCGCGTCAAGCGCCTTGGCAGTTTCAAGCTGGGCGCGAGCGGAATCCAGACGGGCTTGTGCCGCAATCACCTGAAGATACTCGCCCGCGACGGCCAGCACGATCGCTTCCTGTGCGTCTTGGGCGGAAAGTTCGCCAGCGCGCCCCGCCTCGCGTGCCGAGCGGTAATTATTGAGTGCCGTGAAATCGGCAATGGCTTGCGACACCCGCGCCCGCACATCAAAAACGTTGAAGGGGCCGACGACAGTGGGAATCGAGATCCCCGGAAAAGAAAAGCTGAATCCGATGGAGCGCAGGTTGAAGGTCTCCTCCGTATCGGCAACGTCCGCGCGA
>JASHSC010000575.1 GCA_030036915.1 Terriglobia bacterium | reverse complement strand
GGCGCCCTCCTTGAGAAGGGTGGAGATAATTTTCAAGCTCGGGGCCTCACGAATGTCGTCGGTTTTGGGTTTGAACGCGAGACCGAGAACTCCCACGGTTTTGCCTGAGACTTGCCACAGAACGTCGCGCACTTTTTTCATAAAGGCTTCGGTGCGCTGCGAGTTGATTCTCTCGACCGCTCGAAGGAGACTTGCGTCGCCCCCCTGCTGCTCCACCAGGCGCGTGAAAGCGCTGAGATCCTTGGGGAAACAATAGCCGCCGAATCCAATTCCTGCCCGAAGGAAACCCGGGGCAATCCGCGGATCGAGCCCGAGGCCCTCCGCGACTCTGGTCACATCGGCCCCCACCGCGTCGCAAACATCCCCCACCATGTTGATAAATGAGATCTTGGTGGAGAGGAATGCGTTGGCGGCGTGCTTGATCAGTTCCGCCGTTGTCACGTCGCAATACACAACAGGGGACTGAACCCCTTGGTAGAGTTGCTGAAGGATGGCCTGGGCGCGCGCGGAGTCTGTTCCAATCACGATGCGATAGGGCCGGAAGAAATCTTCAATGGCCTGGCCTTCCTGGAGAAATTCGGGGTTTGAAGCCACGTCAAAATCAGCCTGAAAGTCTTCCTGCCCCTGGATCCGTCGCTTGCCACTTCCGTTGTTCCCCGCCTCCTCCCGCTCCATCAGGGCATACCGCGCAATGGTTCGCTTGATCCAGGCCGCGGTAATTGCCGGAACCGTGCTCTTTTCCACCACCAGCTTGTATCCATTCAGGTTTCTTCCAATCGTTCGGGCGATCGCTTCCACCTGCGTCAGATCAGCGGTTCCGTCTTCACGCTGGGGCGTGCCGACACAGATAAAAATCACCGATGCGGCTCGAATTGCCTCCTCCACTTTCGAGGTCGGGTGGAATTTCCCCTGTGTGAGATTTTTCTGCAAGAGGTCATCAAGGCCTGGCTCGAAAAAAGGGGCCTTGCCGGATTTGATTTGCTCGACTTTTGCGGGGTCCTCGTCGGCGCCAATGACATCCCAACCCAGGCCGCTGAAACCTACCGCCGTCGGAAGGCCTACGTGACCGAGACCAATCACTGCGATGTTGCCGGGATGAGAATCGGGCCGACCGTGATGGCCATCATTCATGTTGAACACTCCTTGATAATGTGATTTCACGTGCTGCATTCGTTTGAAGAGCAGTCCGATCAAACCACCTCGATGTCGTATCCGTCGATGCGAACAGCCACAGACCGCCGGACTAATTCCACCGAAACCACCAGGCGATGTTCGCTGTCTCTCGAGATAAGAGTCCCCTCAACGCCATCCAGGCATCCACCCCTCACTCTTACCCGCTGGCCGACGCGGAGGAATGGATAAGGCGTGAAAGGCACAGGATTTGAAACGATGGTTCGCACGTCGTCGATCTGTTTGTCGGGAATTGGAAGCCCCGCACCACTCGCCCCAACAAAGCTGTAGACACCCATAGTTGTCAGGACCGACAGCCGCAATTCCGATTTCGGATCAATGCGAACGAATACATAGCCGGGGAACAGAGGCAGATGGACCAATTGCCGGCGATCGCTCCAGCGGTGGACCTGGCTGATAACCGGAAGGAATACCTTGACGCCCTTGGTTTCGAGTTGCGTGCTCACTTTCTTTTCGCTTCGCGCGCGCGTCTGTATGGCAAACCAAGCGGCCTCGTCAGCCAGCGGGGTCTCGAGTGGCTGGCTGGTGGAGGGAAATTCAGATTGCAATATGGACATAGCTTCGCCCTCTGGGTCCCATGCCGGGACTTCCGTTTGATTTTTTCGGTTACCTGCGCGGAAGGTTGGTCACACCGCGCACGACACCCCGGGGGTTACAATCGGTCGTAAATGACCTGGGGAATCGGATAAGTGCGGTTATTCAACACAACGCCCAGTATTTCGGCGCCTGCATTCACAAAGTATTCCTTGGCTCGGCGTGCCGCTTCTCTTCGTGTCGAGTTCGCTGAGACCACCAGAACCACGCCATCAGACCATTGCCCGAGAGGGATCGCATCGGAATAGACATTCACAGGTGGAGAATCCATAAGCACATAGCGGAATTCCTGGCGCAACTCCGTGATACGGCCGGCCAACCGCCCGCCTAAACCTCCCGCCCCCGTCAGCGGAGAGCATTTCATCCCGCTGGGAAGAAACCATAAGTTGGGAATAGGAAGTTGCTTGACGTAATCCAGGGCAGAACCCCCGTCCGTCATCGCCTCGGACAATCCCCTGCGATTTTCAACACCCAGGCATAGATGCAACGAGGGAAAACGCAGGTTTGAATCCACCAGACAAACCGGCTGTTCTGCTTGTACGGCCAAGGCTTGTGCTGCCCCCAGACAGACTGAAGAGCACCCGGTTTCCGCGCCAGCGCCTGTAAAAACCACGGCCCGCCGCGATTCCTTCCCGGGCGTCAGAAACACTATCTGCACGAGCTTGATCAATTCCTCGCGTGAGAGGACATGCGCACTGGGAACCGGCCGCATTTCGTACGTGCGGCTCACCGGAGGGGGCAGGCCCAAACCACCTCCTCCCCATTCGCCCTGGGAAGCACGCTGGAGCAGGTCAAAATTCTTACTCATCACATTCCCCTTTCCTGATTTGTATACAATCCCGTCGCCCTCCCGTCAGAGGTAGGGACTACAGGGCCGCGAGATCCAGTTGCGGGCACACGGGTTACCCGGATCCTTTTCGTCAATTCCGCGCCGGCATCTAAGTGGAAGCGGCCAACAACCGGTTGAATGCCCTGGCCGGGAAATACTTCGCAAACGTGCCATCCCGCATTCAGCACGGTTTCTACTCGGCTGTACCCGTACGATTTGCCGTCGATATATACCGCCATTCCGGCCGGCTCCGTTTCCACCACGAAGAGGCCGTTGGCTTCCTCGGACTTCAAGTCGGCCATGACCCATTGCTCTCCACCCGCGGTCACACGCAATTGGCGGCTCCAAGTCAGGTATCCGCCTTTTGAGATGGAAATGTCATATGTGCCGGCGGCCAGCCGGAAGAGATGTGGTGTAAGCCATTTAGCGTCAACGTGTCCGTTGACGGTGATCCGCGCGCCGCTCACGCTCGACTGGAGGATAAGCTTGCCTCGCAATATTCCAGGGTAATCGTCGTCGCCAGAATCATTCCGGCTTGATGCCATGATGGCCGGAACTTCCGGTCCGTGTAATTTCATGCTCGTCGAGTCGGGACTCGCAGCCGCTGCCGGTGCCACGGGAACTCGGTCTGTAACCTCGGGCCCATCCGGGGCGCTGTTATCGGCTTGGGAGACGGAGGTGGTTTCCGTGACCTCCTTGCCGTCGGCGTTCAAATTGTCTTGGGCGGAGCTGGAGTTGGTGGCGGTGGTTAAGTTCGGAACGGACTTCGGCAATGCCGAATTCCTATCCGATTCGGCAGCCTGCGGTGGGTTATTCGTTACCACGTTTTGGTTCGTTTCAGGGGTTCCTGCCATGTGGTTCATTGCCTGTACCACAAAGCCCGAGGCAGGTTTCAGCCAACTGGCTCTCCACACGAACACCAAAATGGCCGCGACGGCGAGAAAGACAAGAGCCCAGCCGTATGACGATTGCCGCGAGTAGCTCCTATTCCCTGCCCGTGAGGCCGGCGCATCGGAAATATCAACCTGGTCCAGTATCCCGCCCCAATTCAATAATGATGGTGAGGCAGCCGGATTGCCGCCTTGAGCCACAGGCTGCGATTTCGGCGGTGTCGCCGCTACCCGTGCATCGCCCGCGCGCTCCCCGAACGACTCCAATTTCAGGTCAGCGAGCACCTCCTGGATGATCGATTCATCGATCTTTCTTTGTCCTTTCGCATAGCCTAAGGACAAAGCATTAAAGCAAAGATTATTAATATTCCTGGGGATACCCCTGCTGTATTTCGCAATCAGCGCCATGGCCCGGGATGTAAACAATCCGCGCCCACGATATCCGGCCTTGCGGAGCCGGCATTGAATGTATTTCCCGATCTCGTGACCGCTGAGCGGAGAAAAATAGGCAATGATTGATATCCTCTGGCGAAGTTGTGTCAAATTCGGTCGTGTCAGCTTATCCGCCAGAGCTGGTTGTCCCACCAGGATAATTTGCAGGAGCTTCGCCTGGGGAGTCTCGAAATTCGAGAGCATCCTGACCATTTCGAGCACCGAATCATCCAAGTTCTGCGCCTCGTCAATCACCAAAACCAGGCGTTTGCCGGAGTTCAAACCTCGAACCAGTACTTCCTGAAGTTGAGCTTGCAGATCGCTCAGGTCGTTTCCCGTCGGCTCCACGTGCAGATCGATCAGGAGGTTCTTCATGAATTCTCGTGAATTGGTGTGGGTCTGGAACAAAAAAGCGGTCTGGGCGGAGTTTCGAAGGGTTTCCATGAGCCGGAGGATCATCGTGGTCTTTCCCAGGCCCGGTGCCGCGATCAACGCCATGAATCCGCGCCCTGTTTCAATTCCATAAATCAACGAAGCAAAGGCTTCCTGATAGGCAGGCCCCATGTATAGAAAACTTGGGTCAGGCGTCACGCCGAATGGCTGCTCATTAAATCCATAGAATTTAAGAAACATGGTTGGCGACTCCTGCTATTCCTGCTCCGTCAACAATCGGCGCTCAGGTCCGGCGGAATCTGGCTGGAGTTGTTCCACGCGAGGTCCCGCGGCGGACGGGAGGCCCAGCCCCGCGGGGCTGCCGCTCCTGGCAAAGCACGCAAGCAAGGGCAGGCCAAGGACCATATCTATCTCTTCCGGTGTCCGGAATGTCGGGTCGAGATAATCGGATACGAACGCTACGGTAATGCTCAGCATGATGGCCAGCACCAGCCCGGCAACAATCATCAGCAAGGGTGAATACACGGGAAACGAGGGGACCACGGGGACTTCGGCGACGGACACATTCAACACACGGCTTTTGTCGAGTTCTTCGGAGATCCGCGCCTGTTCTTGCTTCTGGACGTAGAGCAGATAGCTGTCTTCCGCAGTCTTGATGTTTCGAAGCAGATCCTGACGCTGGATTCCCTTTTGGTCGATGAGGAGAGCTTGCTGCTTGTAGGCGTCAATGATGGGTTGGGTTGCCCGCACTTTGGCGGCGTAACCGGACAAGTCAGCATTTGCCTTCACCAGCTCGGACTGCAGGACCAAATAGGTGGGATTCTGGCTGCTGCTTTGTTGCTTCACAGGATTCTGGCGTTCGTCGGCAATTTGCGCCTTCAAATCGGCAATCTGTTTGTCAACGTCCTGCACCAATCTGTACGTAGGCTGATATTTCGTCAGCAAATCGGTCCGACGAGTCTCGAGCTCTGCGAGAGTAGGTGCGAGGTTGGCCAGCAGCTGAGGGTTGTCGCCGGAGGTGATCTGCGTGGTCAGACGGTCCGGAGTGTGCAGCAGCTCCGTCTGAATTTCGTTGATCTGCTTCTGCGTCTCCTCCATCTCCGACTGGGTCTCGTGCAGGCTGCCCTCAAACTCGCCCGCCTTCTGGACCAGAATTTGCTTCTCGAGTACGGGGTCGGTGGAGTCTTTCGCCAAATCGTAGCCGGCGAGCTGCTTTTCCGAATTCTCGAGCTGCTGCTGATAATACTGCGTCTCATGATGGAAGAAATCGTACACGCCAGGCGGGCGATAAACATTCAGGTGCTTGACCATGTATTCTTTGTCGAGATCATTCAAGATTTGTGCGGCGAGCGCAGGATGGGGTGATCGATACGAGACTTGAATCACGTTGGATTGAGGAATTTCTTCGATCTTGAGCCCGTCGCGGAGTTTCTCCTCGGCGTCGGAGATTCTCCATTGGGCATCACGACCGGGGAAGAGGACATTCCAGAAATGTTTTTCACGGTCATCGAGATGGAGGTCCTTTACGACCGTTTCCAGCAGGTCGTTGCTCTGAAGTATCGAAATCTCTGTATTAATTTCGCGCTCGGTGGGCACGTCGGTGGAATTGAACGTTTCGCGCGAGTTCTCATCAGTTGAAACCACCTGGTCGGCCCGCCGGTGCTTCACCACAATCTGGGTTTCCGACTGATAATTGAGGCCAAAAAATGCAATGGCCACAATGGCCCCGACAAAGACCGAAATGAAGGTAATTTTCATCAGGCGCGCGTGCCTGAAGAACGTGGCCACAAGCAGGCGCAGCGTATCAGGAGATGTCCGTCCCGGCAGCGGAGGTTGAACCATCGGATTCATTAATGGGTTTTCACGTAGCATCGCAAGTTGCTCTGGCATTTTGGTTTCTCCTCAACCTCCCGTGATCATGACGATGCCCTGGCAATCAAGGGATGGCATACATCCCCATAGAGGGATTGGGAATGTAGGCTTTAACTTTGGAAATGGTATTTTGCGGGACATAGACCATGTCCCCCGGATGAAGCGACACGTCCTCCTGAAGATTGCGGGTCTTCAACATGTGCTTGAGGTCGATTTTGGTCACGGAAGACCAACTGTCATTGACACGGCGGAAGAGCAACACCTGCGAGTGCTTCGACTCTGATGTCAAGCCGCCCGCCATGGCCAGCGCCTCGCTGACGGTGACGTCGCCTCGCAAATCATACTTGCCGGGATGCCCCACCTGCCCGAACGCCAGAAAATAAGGTTTCTGAAAATCCTTCAAGTCAATACTGACGACGGGATTAGCCAGGATTTTTGCATAGGCGGCTCGAATATTTTGGCGGACTTCAGGCACTGTTTCATCCTGGATGTGAAGATCGCCCACCTCTTTGAGTGTGATGAACCCGTCCGGCTGTACGGTGACCGTTTGATTGAACTCAGGTGTGAATTGGAACGTCAAGTCGAGGACGTCTCCATTTTCGATCCGATAGCGCGGATCGCGACGTTGGAGCTCAGGGCCGTTGTCTGATGTATTGAGGTGGTCGACTCCGTGACTGAGCGCATTCATTACCGCGTCTGACGAAGGATTCTGGTTGTTCTGCTGCGCGACCGCCCAAGTGCCGCACAGGCCGATCAGAGCTGCGATCTGAAAAATCTTGAATTTGAAAACCACAGCGTCATCTCCTCTGCTAAATTACGTGGCTCAATGTCACTTCTCCTGATAACCCTCGGATGGGCCGCACCTCAGTTGCGTCAAGCGCGCAGTTACAGGATTGACGCCTTTTCACATCAACCTCGGCTCATAAACCAATATCCTGGGGCGGAGAATCAATGTCTGGGAATGGAGCGCGCCAACCGCGCTCACCAGACAGAGAGGTGCGTAGTTGCAGGCTGGATCGTTCTCGCGTAGTATTTGTGACTGTCACGACGTTCTCTCCGTCTCAAAACCATAGAGAGCGTTTTGGCTGGGCAGGGCGTGAGTCATCACCTCACGCTCTGCCGCTCTGTTTAAACTTTCTCTTTCTAGGTCGATCGATACGTGCCCGCTCCTTAAACCCTCGCTGCGATCAAGTGGGCGCGCTCAGAGGTTTCCCTGAAGTACGACAGTGAAGAAAACTCAACGCGGCGCATTGCGCGCTCAATCGTTGGTCTTTCTTCATCTCCTTTGAGTCTTCGCGCTGCCCACAAGGTTGCTTTTCGCGTGCGAACGCATGTTGAAGTGTAAAACCCCATTGGCTCGTCGAATTTGCCCTTTCAAACCGCGCCAAGCTCAACTCCGGTCCACCGCAAAAGTTTCTCCACTCTCTTCAAACACCAGCGAGCGCCAGTGGTTTCGCTGCGAACTCAAACTCATTCACTTTGCACATTGATGGCCCTTTTTATAAGGGTCATATCCTCTTGATTCCACAATAATGAATTTCCGCGATCGCCTTCCCACCGCGTCGCGCCCGCGAAAAAATTACACGCCCTTTGAAAATGTGAAGCCATGCTTCTTATCCGCAACCATGCTGACGGCCCTCCTCGCATCACGAGCGTAAGAGCATATCACCATGTCCATATTAAGTGAATGTGAATTATCCAATTTAAGGTATCAACCTGACGGACAATTCCCATTTTTTCCCTGTAGTCGAGGTCAGGTGAAATCCTTACGAATGAATACACGATTAAACGGACAAAATCGGCGGCGGGTGATTTGACGTGTTGGGACCGAACTGCGCCGAAACCCCTAAGGCTAATTTCGGCGAAATCGCCATGATCGCGCCAATCTCGGCGGGGGAAAGTGGGTCGTTGACGACAACTGCGGGGCAACGTCCGCCCCCTCATCTAGCGGCTAACAGCATCTGCCGTTAGATGAGGCACTCTCCAGGACTCTCAAAAACGCTTGGTGGGCCCACCAGGACTTGAACCTGGGACCAACGGATTATGAGTTCTGAAAAGGGCCATGATGACTGATTACTATTGGTCGCTATAGTGTTGGATGTCCGCGTCATTACCGGTGATTATCAGACTCCCTACTCTACCACTGCCTGTGATGGTTTTTGACCGGCA
>JASHSC010000574.1 GCA_030036915.1 Terriglobia bacterium | reverse complement strand
CCTGCCGTGCTGCTTTACAAGGATGAAGCGCAGAAGGCCGAGGGGCACGGCGTGGCGCTCTCGACGACTGTGACCGAAAAGCTCATGAATGACCGCGTGCCCCTGCTGATTTACGATGTGGGCACAGACGAGCGATTTTCCGCCAGCCAAAGCCTGCGCATCAGCGGCATCCGCTCCGCCATGTGCGCGCCGCTGATCTATAAGGACCGCGTTTTCGGTATCTTTTACGTCGATTGCCTCAGCAAGACCCACGCCTTTTCGCAGGAAGAGCTGGGCATTTTCTCCGTGATCGCCGCGGAAGCCGCCATCAGCTTCGATAATGCCCGCTCACATGAAGAGCTGGCCCGCGGCATCGTGGAGCGACAGGCGCTCGGGCGCTTCCTCAGCCCTGCAGTCGCCGAGAAAATTATTTCCAATCCTGACCAAATCCAACTGGGTGGCGAAAATCAAACCGTTACCATTCTCTTTTCCGACATTCGCGGTTTCACCCGCATGTCTGAGCACATGGAACCCCACTCTGTGGTGGAGTTGCTCAACGAATACCTTGCGGAGATGACGGACATCATTTTTGAGAGCGGCGGCACACTCGACAAGTATATGGGCGACGGCATCATGGTGCTTTACGGCGCGCCTTTCCCCATGCCCGATGCTCCCTTGCGCGCCGCCAAAGCCGCCATGGAAATGCAACGCTCCCTTGCCACCCTGAACGCCGATTGGGAAAGCCGCGGCCAGCAGCCCCTGCGTATGGGAGTGGGAGTGAATACTGGCCTGGTGACGGCGGGCTACATCGGCAGCCCCGCGCGCTTGGATTACACCGTCATCGGTGATGCCGTCAATCTTTCCTCGCGCCTGTGCTCCAATGCCGCGGCCGGACAGATTCTGATTTCCGAATCCACTTTCAAGCAATTAAATGGCAAAATAACGGCGCGCCGCCTGGCCCCGATCATGGTCAAGAACAAGGAAAAGCCAGTGGAACTGTATGAAGTTCCGTGGCAGGATGGCGTGGCGGAGGCGGGTTCGTAGATTTTGTTGAGAAATTCGACTCCCGCAAAGCGGGAATTCGTGAATAGCTGTAGGTGAAACCCAGAGTTTGCAGGGGAGTTTGGCGATCGGGGTGGGAAGAAAACCCTTACCCGGCTCGCCCCGGCTGATGAGTGCGCCGGGTGCGAGCCACCCTCTCCCCCTGGAGAGGGAAACGCCTTCTGCGTGCGATCGCGCAAGAAAATTGTTTTTTCCCTCTCCAAGGGGAGGGGGGACCGCATGGCTGAGGGGGCCCCACGCTCTGGTTGAAGTGTGGGGGGTGAGGGGTCTTCTTCCGGCGTTAGCGGCCATCTCTTGCCATGCAGCAAACGTCGTAATACCGAATATACTCGCTTGCGGTCTATTTCCTGGAGTTCCCACGAAATGTCTTCTCCGCAGCACAAGTCTGCTTCCGTCTTGATTCTTGTTACAGTTCTCTGCGCCGCTCCCGTTCTTGCGCAGCAAACTGGCCAATCGGAGCAACTCCCCGACGCCGTTCGTGGCGCCAAAGTCTACAATCTTCCGGAAAAGGGCGGCCAGCCCGCTCCCAATCCCGCCGTCTACAAGAGCATTTCATTTCAGGATATCAACACGGAGCGCCTGCTGCTGAACCTCTACGTCAGCATCAAGCCGGTGGACCGTTCCGCGACGGTGGAGCACATGTATTTTCAGAACGTGGCGGTGAACGACATTCCTGTGCACATCGACAGCTTTGACCAGGAGTTCAAGCTTTCAAACAAGGACCCGGTGGACCTTCCTGCAGCGCTGCAATGCTCCATCATCTTCGCCGATCTCACCACCATGCAGCCCGTGCGCGACATGGTGGACAAGGACAATGTCCAAATCACCGGCCAGAGTTTCATCGAGGTGAAGCTGAACTCTCTTGAAAAGCTTGCCCTGCGCGCCAAACAGGTGGTTATTCCCGTGCCCTTGAACGAAACCGTTCCCGTAAACTTCTTTCAGGGCAACCCGCTGCTGCGCATGGCGGCGGACACGGTTCTGGACACGCTTTCAAACCCCGCTTCCGCCGCGGCCGTCAACATGGCCAAGGAGCATCTGGCCCAAACCCGCATGAATGAGACCGTGGGTGGAAAGGTGCGGCCCGCGCTTTACCTGCTCTACACAGAGTATGAGGTGAGCGACCCCAAGACCAAGGCTGCCGAACAGTTTTCGCAATCCGGCACGGGGTTCGTGGTGAGCGCGGATGGAAAAATGCTGGCCACCAAGCGCGTCATCGAGCCCTGGAAGTTCGATCCCCAGGTTGACTTCCTGATTGAGCACCGGCAACTCGAACTCAATAAGACCAGCGTGAGGACCTACGCGTGGCCGGCGGGGGCGCAAGTGTTGGGTGCGGACGGGCAGCCGAATCTCAGCGCCGCGCTCAGCACGGACAAGCAGTCTCTGAACATTCTGGCTGCCGCGCCCGACCAGATGGCCGAGCAGAATTACCAGGACCCCGATTCCGGTGAAAAGGCCACGCTGCACCTGGATGCCGAAGGTCCATCAGACCTGGTCGTACTGCAAGTCACCGGTACGGGATTTCAACCGCTGGCTCTTTCTGATGCCGCGGCCACGACCGCCGCGAGCCTGATTCTGTGCAGTTACCCATTGGGGATCAGCCAGCCGACTTCTGTTCCGCGCCTTTTGACCGTGGCACTGGCCGCGCAGGGGAGCACGCTCACCATGCAGCATCAGGCCGACCCCGGGGAATCCGGTGCTCCCGTGCTCAGCGCCGACGGCAAAGTGGTGGCGATGGCAACCTCGGCCAACCAGTGCATCTCTATTCAGGACGCGCGTAAACTGATTCCATGAGAACTCATTCCTTTAAAGCCTATTTTCTGCTCGGCGCGGCGCTCACGGCAGCAGCCCTTCCGGCCTTTTCCCAGGAAGGGCTGTTTGACCAGTTGAAGGCGAGATTCTCGAAGACGGGAATATTTTTCCGTGCGGATTGCCCACGCTCGCTGAGGAATTCCAGCGACATTTATCTTCCCATTTTTGTCGAGATCATCAACGGGGTGGAGCAAGAGGCCCACACCACGGGCTCCGGCGTGTCGAACTACATCAAGCGCGACCCCTTGCAATTCCAGGGCGTGGATATTTTCGTCAAGCCTACTGGAGCGCAGCACCAGTTCGGGAAGGATCCGCTGCTTTTGGGCACGAGCAAGGACTTTTCCTTCGATGCGCGCACGGGCGGGCAGCCGCTGGTGATCCAGGACCGCTACAAGAAGAATCTGGAGGTTCCGCGTGAGGCCGTGCAGTCGTATCTTTCCAGCCACTTTCTGGGCGGGCCGTTTGCCTCCGTGGACATTTGGGTCTCGCTCCGGGTGGTGGATTGGCCCGACCAGGATTTCTACCTGCGCGTGGCGTTGAACGCCGCCCCACTGCCGCAAATCGCCAACTGGTACCGCGGCGACCTGCACTACCACTGCGGATACACGGATAATCCCGCGGAGCGCGGGTATCCGCTCGACATCACCAAGCAGGCGGCCATGCAGGCGGGGCTCGACTGGCTTCTGCTCACCGACCATTCGACAGATCTCTCCCCCGACGCCTACAAGGCTGAGCTCGACGACGTCAAGAAATTCCGCGACGGGCGCCTGATGCTGATTCGCGGCGAGGAAGTGACCACGGCCAGCGGCAAGGCCGACGCCGTGCTGACCACCGTTCACATGGTCGCCGCCCCCTCGCCCGATGACCCCGACAAGGGATTTGCCGATTTGAACGATGCGCAGAACACCGTGATCCTGACGGGTGACGGAGGACCGTCTTCCGCCGCCATGCCCATCAAGGACGCGCTGGCGCGCATCGCGGCGGCGGGCGGGTTTGCCTACGCCGCGCATCCCTTTGACCCCATCAGCCCGGTGATGCGCGGAGGAAGCTGGGACGTGGATGCGGATTTCATATCCGCGGATGGAAAGCAGCTTCAAGCAGGGCTGGAAGGCCTTGAATCCTGGAACCGCGCCACCTTCTCCACGGCGGACGATATGCGCGACCCCTTCTGCATTCGCCCCCACGATGATGCGAGCGCCTGCTTTCAACCCGATGCGGGGGCGAATCAATACGCTCGCCTCGAGCAGGGCATCAAGCTGGGTTGGCAGCCGCTGCTCCAGCGCGGGCTCGCGGCACGCACGGATGGAACCGATGCCCCGCTCTTCAAAACCTTTCTCGCCGCCGGCTCCGACGCCCACGGCGACCTGAACTATGAAGCGACGATGGACGTGGTGGATTTTCTCGGCAAACCCTCGCGCGGCCTGAACGGATACGCGGAGGACAACGCCATGGGGCGCATTTCCACTGTGGCCTTTGCGCCCGCAGGCATGGGGCCACGGGGCGAAAACATCCTCCACGCCCTGCACGACGGCCACACGGTGATGAGCAACGGTCCAATGCTGGTGGCCGGCTTCGATGCTAATTCCAACGGCTCGATTGATGATGCTGAAGACATCGGCATTGGAGGGCAGATTTCCGCCTCACTGAAATCACTGCCGGCCTTGGATCTCCGCTGGGCGAGCAGCGATGAATTCGGGCCCGTGCAGTCCATAAAATTGATTGTGGGGACCAGCGCGGGCGAGCAGCCAGCAGTGGAAATTCCCGTGCCCGCGGACAAAGCTTTGACCAGCAACGGCCTGGTTCCCTTCGATCTTCATTCGGTTCTGAAGGTAGGATCACCCAATTGGATTTACATTCGCCTGGTGGCCAGCTCTCGAAACAGTGCCAATAATGAATTTCGCTGCTATACTAACCCCATTTGGATTAAAGCCACGGGCCAGTAGAGCCGACCAGAAATTAAGATTGGGCATAGAATATGACCGCTGATACGAACGAACAGGGAACCATTCGATACATGCGCTGCATGTCGTGCGGAGCCATGAACCCGGCCTCCGCTGAGGTCTGCGTGCGCTGCGGAAAGCCGCAAGTCCCCGGGGCGCCACCAGCACCACCGGCGCCGTCCGCTACACCCTCCGCGCCCGTTGCTCGCGGCGCGGGCGCGACGGTTATTCCCCAAGTTATGTGCCCGAAGTGCCACAAGTCATTCCCACAAGGGAGTAAGTTCTGCGGATATTGCGGGACGACGCTGCCGGCAACCGCGGCGGCGCCGCGCCCGGTGGCCCCGCCACCGCCCACTCCCGCGCCTGTGGCCCGGCCGGCCTCGCCACCTGCCCCGCAGCGTCCGGTAATTCCTCCACCTCCACCTTCTTTGGGGCGGCCCCCGGCGCCCCAGCCCGCGCGTCCTGCGACGCCTTCACCACCACCGCCTCGCCCGGCGATTCCACCGCCTCCTGCTGTCCGGCCGGCAGTTCCGCCGCCCCCGCGCCCCGCTCGGCCAGCCCCGCCGCCTCCGCGTCCGAACATTCCCGATTCGGCAATGGAAGGCACCGTGGTTTTTTCGGGATTACGGGCGGCGGCGCGCATCGAGGCGCAGATTTCCGAAAAGAAACCCGATGGGTCAATCGGCAAGACCGTGCCCGTGGTCAAGGAAACGTTCATTGGACGCGAGAGTTGCGACCTGACTTATCCCCAGGATATGCTCCTTTCGCCGCGCCACGCTTCCGTCTCCGTCCGCGACGGGAAGTTGGTCCTGAAGGACCTGAACAGCCAGAACGGCTCGTTCATCCGCCAGCGACAGGATTCTGAGATCAGTCCCGGCGACATTTTTCTGCTGGGGCGCGAACTCTTCCGTTTCGTAACCCAGAGTCTGGATGAATCCGCCAACAAGGAACAGCCGATAGAAGGCACCATGGTGTGGAGCGTTCCCAAATTGCAGAAGGGGCCGCTTACCTCCAAGCTCGAGCACATCAAGCTGAATGGCGAAGTGGTGGCGGAGTTCAAACTCGACAAGCCGGAGACCACGCTCGGCCGCACCACGGGCGACCTGGTTTTCAAAGATGACCCGTATATGTCCGGCACGCATGCCCGCATCGTTGCCCAGCCCGGTCGCTTTCTCCTGCAGGATTTGCGCAGCCGCAACGGAGTCTACCGCCGCGTGCGCTCGGAAATCGAGCTGATAGATGGCGATGAGTTTTTCATGGGCGAGCAGCTATTTCATGTTGACTTGAAGGGTGGGGGCTAAGGCGGAGATTTGGCCAGTTTTTCATTTTGTCATTTGGTCATTGAAAAGATTTGGTCTGTCAGCCATTTTGCCTTTGGTCATTTTTCCATTTGATCATTTTTCATCGAGTGAGTCGTTTATTGAACCCTTGCCGGAAATCAAGCCTTCAGAGTCAATGAAAAAATGAACCAATGGTTCAATGGCGAAATGACCAAATTTCAGTGCGGTATTTGCTGCATCGCTTCGCGTTCCACCTGTGGCATGCGCGTGCGGATGTAATTGTCCATAATGCGCGGCAGTTCCACGTTCATTCTTGCCACGAATGAATCCTGGGCCTTCTGCAACTTGCCGTCAATTCCCTCAGCGTCCTGATTGAGCTGGTCCATTTTCTTCTGGAGCTCGGCCGACTGCGCAAGCGCAGTGCTGGTCATTTCCTTGGCCAGGAGCTGGCGCAGCGCCATCAGCTCATCACTGTTCCTGGCCAGCTCCGACCCTACATAAACATTTGAAAAGACGGAGAGCAGTGCCAGCACCAGAACGATATAGAGAAGGTTTCTAACCGTGGATATGCCAGAGTCCATGTTATCTCCTTTTGAAATGCTACTTCACGTCCTTGCGCTTCATGACCACCAGGATGCCTACCAGCATCAGGAGGGCGTATCCCGTCATGATGGCGAGGTAAGGCCCCTTGTCGCGCCAGAAATGCGAGGGAAGGGGAAAGCCCTCGCCCGCCATGATGGCTTCGGGCGGCTCTTCCAGCCCCGTTTCGAGGTCCGTAACGTCGTCCGGGTGAAGTGAAATGGTGACGGTGTTGACGATTTTGTAGGCGTAATCCTGCGTGGAATGCGCGCCGTGCACGCACAGGTCGGAGAGCGCCTCGAGCCCCCAGCGGGAAATGGCGAGCGTGGAAATCCAGCGAATGGGCGTTCCCATGCCGTCAATGGGGGCGGGCGTGTACTTGTGAAACAAGGCCACGGTTTGCTCCGAGGGAGTGGTGGCACCCACGACGAGATGGCCGAATTGCCCCTGCTCGGCCTTTTGGCGGGTGGCGTCCTCGGCGGCTGCTTGCTGCTCCAGGGTCGTCACCTTGACCTTCGCTTCGGGCTGCGCGAACATTTTCCCTTCTAGAAGCTGCTCGACCGTGACCGGGATGATGGTTTGAATCGGCCGGACGGGCAGGAAGAGGCCGCAGAGCAGGAGCTCCGGAATCAGGACGAGCGGGAAAAGGGTGAGCGCCTTTTCCGGCGTCGCGACCAGGCTTGAAATCATCAGGCCGATCAGCGAGCCGTTCGCCGCCACCAGGAACATGATCAGAACGGCGGCGCCCGCTTCCGGCAGGCTGAGCTGGAGGGCATGATTGACCAGCAGGCAGATGACGACCACGGAGAAGCACTGCACGAGGGCGACGAAGGACAGCACCGCGACCTTGGAGAGGATGTACGAAGGGATTTTCAGCCCCGTTTGGCGCTCGCGTTTGTAGATGGTTTGCTCATCAACGATTTCTCGGACGGCGTTCGAGCAGCCGAACCAGAGGGCGGAGAACATCGCCATGAAGATGGTTTGCACTTGGTTAGGGCCGCTGGCCATCAGAGCCACCAGCACGGCCACCAGTGGCGCCTGGCCGAAGAGCAGAAGGGTTTGCCCGCGGTCGCTGAACTTCAGCTCCCAGGTGCGCTGCAACAGCGTGCCGAACTGGCGGAGGCTGAATCGTTTTTCCTGGCGGGCGTGTTCCTGGCCGCCGGTTGCCGCGCCGGCATTCGCAGGAATGTTGCGCTGCGGCTCCACCACGAGGTTCTGAAAGAGGGGTGACGCCTGGAATTTTTTCTTCAGTTCCAGGGCATAAGGAACCGTGTTGTTGTCCGTCAGGTCGTCATAAACGTCGGGAGGCGTCTCCGCCTTGAAATATTCGAGGAATTTTGTTCCGGGGCCGTAGTACGCCAGGCGGCCCTGAACCATCACCACCACTTTGTCAAGCACGCCGAAGGATCCCAACAGGTGAGTGGTGATAATGATGGTGGATCCCTGGTTGGCGAGCTGGCGAAAGAGCATCATCATCAGCGTTTCGGTGCGGGGGTCGAGGCCGGCGGTCGGTTCGTCGAGGAAGAGCACGCCAGGCTTGGGCAGCAGCTCGATGCCCAGGCTCACACGCTTGCGCTGCCCGCCGCTCAGCGTGGAGACGGGATTGTCCCAGCGCTGCGGGTCGAGCTTCAGCGTGTCGAGCATCTCCTCCACGCGGCGGTTGATTTCGTCCTCGGAAATGTCGTCGGAGAGGCGCAGCTTCGCGGCGTAATAGAGGCAGCGGCGCACCGTCAACTGCCGGTGCATGATGTCTTCCTGCGGGACAAAGCCGATGGTGGACTTCATCGCGTCCAGGTTCTGATAAAGGTCCACGCCGTTGTAGAGCACCTTGCCGGTGGTGGGCTTCACAAAGCCGTTGAGCGCGTTCATCAGCGTGGTTTTGCCCGCTCCGCTCGGGCCGAGCAGGCCGATTAGCTCCTTCGGTTTCACCACCAGCGATAGGTCGTCGAGCAGCAGCTTCGGCTGGCCCGTGTTGCGGTCCGTCACCTGGAAACTCAGGTGCACGGAATCGAGCCGCACCACTCGGCGGTCCGGAACGTGCGTCAGCGCGCCACCGTGGAAGTGCAGCTCGGAGGGGCCGATCACGACGCGATCGAGTTCCTGGAGCTCGTGGCGCTTCACCCGGATGCCGTTCACGAATGTGCCGTTCACCGAGCCCAAGTCGACAATCAGGCTCTTGCCATTTTGCTTCACGATTTCGGCGTGTTTCTTGGAAACCACCGGATGGGCGATCACCACGTCGCAGCCCGGGTCGCGGCCGATGACCAGATGGTCCTTGGTCAGGTCGATGTTTTCCATCTTGAGCTGCGGGTCGAGGCCGGAGCGGAAAATCAGCGACTTGCCGCTGTACCGGCCGAAAGTGATGTAATCGCCATCGTGCAGCTCGGCGGATTTCACGCGGATGCCGTTGACGAATGTTCCGTTGGCGGATTGATCGGTCAGCTCCACTTTGTCGCCCTTGAGCGCGAGCACTGCATGAACGGCGGAAACGGAGACGTGATCGAGCAGCATTTTGCAGCGGGCAGGATCACGCCCCACCACCAGGCCCTCGTCCGGAATGTCCTCGCTTTTGACCGCAAATTTATCGACGATCAATTCCACGTGGGGGCGGGCCATAACGTCGGTGAGCTTGATGGCCACGGTGCCGCCGACGGAGCGGTCCTGCTGCTGCGCCGCGGCAATGTCCGCCTGGCTAACCAATGATGTGTGGACCTGCCCATCGTCCGCGTCGGTGGCGGTTTTCCGCACCGGGGGTGCGACGGCCACGGGGGCGTAGGATTCCACGCGGAACTGGTGCTTGCCTCCGCCGCCGAACGAAACGAGGTCGTTGGGCTTCAAAATCGCTTCCTGAACCCGCTTTTGATTCACGAATGACCCGTTCGCGGATTCGCGGTCACGGAGCACAATTTGGCCCGCGTCATTCAGGCCCACCCAGGCATGTTGACGGGAGACTTGGTCGTCGGCGAGAACGATTTGGCATTTCGTTTGGTCTCTGCCGACGATGAGACCTTTGGCAGTAATGTTGAAGGTGCGGCCCGAAAGCATGCCGAGGGTGCCGACGAGACGGAAAGCCGGAGGGCCGACAGGCGGAGCCGACGCTCCAGCAGCCACGGGAGGCTGAGCGTTGCGCCGGGTCGGTTGTGGGGAGGCAGTCGTTGGCCCGACAACTTCCCCCTCGCCCATTGATCGGCCGCAGACCCGGCAAAACCGGAAACCTGCTTCGTTGACTTCGCCGCACGTGGGGCATTTCATGACTTAGCCCTCA
The DNA here is from genome assembly GCA_030036915.1 of Terriglobia bacterium. GTDB lineage: Bacteria > Acidobacteriota > Terriglobia > UBA7540 > UBA7540 > Bog-366. The sequence goes on along the minus strand of JASHSC010000574.1, from coordinate 1,110 downwards.
GCTTTCAGTTCGCAGTTTCCACCCGCCCCCGTTCGACCGGCAGGGCAAGAAAGACAACTGACCGCCGACCAGTTTTATGCTTGCGGTTTAAAGTCTTCTTCTTTGAATTCTTTGCATTCGACGGGAGCACCATCCAGGGGAGGGAGGCCGTGCCCAGTGAACTCCGCGACGACTACAGTGATGTTGTCCGTTCCCCCGTTGGTATTGGCCTTCTCGATGAGGGCTTTACAGATATCGGGGAGCTCATTCCCCCGGCTGCCCAGCTCCAGCAGATCGGGCTCCGGCACCATGTTGTACAAACCGTCGCAGCAAATCAGGATTCGGTCTCCCTGATGCATGCGGACGTAGGTTACCTTGACGTCCAAAGTTTCGCTGCTCCCCACCGCCTGGGTCAGAATGCTCTTCCGGTTGTCCTTTTCGGGATCGGCAGGCATTTCCGCGCCGATGTCCTGAAGATAGTTCAGGAAAGTCTGGTCGCGCGTCAACCGCGTGAGTTGCTTATCCCGGATCAAGTAGCAGCGCGAATCCCCCACCTGCCCGACAAACAGATGCTGTCCGAATAGCGCTGACGCCGTGGTGGTGGTTCCCATTCCGCGGTAAGCGGGCGTCGCCAGAGCCTTTTGGTAAATAATCTGGTTGGCGTATTCGATGGCTTCGCGAAGGAGGATGACGAAATTGGCTTCGCTGGCTGTTCCTAGCGATTTCAGGTTGTCATAGAGGCGTTTGGGAACCGTTACTGCAGCAAGTTGGCTGGCGATTTCACCACTGGCTTCTCCACCCATTCCGTCGGCCACCATGAACAACGAACCCAGCGGCCCCACCTCATGGTCGCGCAACGTGGGTGAGATGCCCACTTCGCCGGTCGTCAGATTACAGATGACAAAGTTATCCTCGTTGTTCTTGCGGACGCGACCCATGTCGGAGAGTGCAAACGTCGCCACATGTATGGCCTTCGCATCATTACCCGTTGTTTCGGCCACGGCCCTCACCTTCCCCTGGCGGCAGTCGCGGTCACCCGCAATCCCAGTGAATCCGCTCTGTTCATTGATACCTTGAACTTAAGAATCCGTTTGAACTCAACACCACCGGGACGCCCATCTTGCCCCATAT